>WTJO01000123.1 GCA_011524805.1 Alphaproteobacteria bacterium | reverse complement strand
GTTATGAAAGAATTATATTAGATGGCAATTATTACCCCGTCCAGACGTGTTCGGCGCACCCCTTTTACAGAAGGGGTTGAGGCCGCAGGTGTCACCAGCTATACCGTATATAACCGGATGCTGCTTGCTGCGCAGATTGGCAGTTTTGTAGAGGATTACCATCATCTTAAGCGCCATGTTCAGATGTGGGATGTGGCTGTTGAAAGACAGATAAGCATTAAGGGCGCTGATGCTGAGAAGCTGATGAAACTGATCAGCCCGCGCGATATGTCAAAAATGCAGGATGACCAGTGTTTCTACTTGCCTGTAATTGGCGCTGATGGCGGCATGCTGAATGACCCTGTGACGATGAAAATTTCTCCGGATCATTACTGGGTGTCGCTTGCAGATAGTGATTTCATGCTCTATTTGCTTGGCGTGGCAGATGCATTATCGCTTGATGTTGAGATTAGCGAGGCAGATATCGCGCCTCTGGCCATTCAGGGGCCAAAATCTGATGACCTGATGGCGAAAATTTTCGGAGATGATATACGTGCCTTAACATTCTTCCGTCATGGCATCTACAGCTTTGAGGGCAGGCAGATGCATATCTCCCGTTCAGGCTATTCAAAACAGGGCGGGTTTGAGATTTATGTCGAAGGCACCGAATATGCAATGCCGCTATGGAACAGGATGCTGGCAGAAGGTGAATCGCTGAATATCAGGATAGGCTGTCCAAATCTGATTGAACGGGTTGAAGGCGGGCTATTATCCTATGGGAATGATATGCGGCGTGAAAATACGCCATTTGAAGCAGGGCTGGGCAAATTTGTCACCTCAGCCGAAAATTATCTGGGCAAGGCCGCATTGATGGCGCGTCCAGCGCAGCAGATGATAAGGCCTGTGGCTATTTCTGGCGACATTCCGGTATGTGACAGGGCATGGCCAGTCTATGCTGATGGCCGCAAGGTTGGCCAGATAACAAGCGCTATTTTCAGTCCTGATTTCAACATCAATGTATCAATTGGAATGGTCGCTGATAGCCATTGGGATGCAGGCACAAAGCTGGAAGTTGAAACCCAGGACGGCATGCGGGATGCAGAAATACAGACGCAATTCTGGATCTGATCAGACAGGTCTGCCAGTTCATGCTTGAAATACAGATATAATCACTAGATAATGAGGCCAGCTTTGGACATAGATGCAAGGCACGGTAAAACAGAAATGTGTGAGATATTATGGCAGGCAGAATCCTGATACTGAATGGCCCCAATCTGAATATGATGGGCACAAGAGAGCCTGAAATTTATGGCACTGAAACGCTGGCAGATGTTGAAAAACGCTGCCGGACGCTTTTGGACGGCACTGGCTTTGAGCTTGATTTCAAACAGTCCAATCATGAGGGAGAACTGGTTGACTGGATTCAGCAGGCTATTGAGGCGCATCAGGCTATTATCATCAATCCGGCCGCCTACTCACATAGTTCAATTGCGATACTGGATGCATTGAAAATGTTCTCTGGCCCTGTGCTGGAAGTGCATATCTCAAACATTCATCACCGTGAAGCGTTCAGGCACAAGTCTCTGGTGACGGCGCGGGCTAACGGGGTGATTGTGGGCTTTGGCATGCAGGGCTACGAGTTGGCTGTCCAGCGCGTGCTTAGGCTGCTTGGCTAGACAATCCTGCCGCAATCAAGGGCTGGAAAAGCGGAAACGTGACCAGTTTTCATATCTCTGGTCTGCGTCAATTTCAATATCTGGAAACTGGCTGTTATTTGGTGCATCCGGCCAGTTCTGTGGCTCAATGCAAATGGCAGGAAAGGCGCCAAACGCTGGTTCTGTTCTGCTTTTCAGCGTCTGGTTAAGCTGTTTTGGACAGTAAATCTGCATGCCCGGCTGGTTGGTTTCAACATCCATTCTCAGACCAGAAATATCACTATGCAGGCTGAGGGCATGTGACAATCCTTCTTGTGCGCGTTCAAGACAGAAATTATGATCTAGAAGCGGGGCATTTGCCAAAGTGCGTAATCGTGTGAAATTACGAAAATCAAACTCAGAGCCTGCCAGTGCTATCATCTCACCCGTAGGTAAATTTTCATCATCTGTTGCAAGATAGGCATAGGCTGAAAGCTGGAGCCTGTGCGATAGAATATCCCCGCTATTATCAAGACAGAAATAGGGATGAAAGGCCATATTACACAGTGTCTTTTTATCGCTAACCATAGACAGTTTTACATCTAGCCAGCCCGTGCCTTGCTCATCCTGACCAAGGCTGTAGGTACAGGTAAACTGCCGGTTGCCCGGAAAGCCAAGCATCATATCTGGCTGAAACAGGCTGAAGCTAATCTCGCTATGGGCATGGTGGTCACACTGCCAGATTTGCCTGCCTGTGCCCTGATGGCCGCTATGAAGGCTATGTCTGCCAGCTTCATTTTTTTCAAGCTGAAGCATATCTGTGCCGCATGGTGCCCGCCCATCTCTGATGCGGTTTGCAACAGGGCCTGCTATGGCGCCAAAATGCTGGCTATGGGTCGGATAAAGTGCTGGCAGAAGCGCCCTGATAACAGAAAATTGACTATCCCCGATATATAGCCCGATAGCAGATGCCCCTAACGTGCTGGCCTCAAGCCGCATTGTGGGCGAAGCGATAGAGACAATATCAAATTCTGGATCAAGTTCTGGCGTGGTCATATGGTCGGGGCACTGGCTGGTACTATGCAGATTATCTTATAAAATCCATATAAGACCATCGCGGCGAACAGATCAATTTTATTAATAAATCAATCTGATTTATTAATTGACCAATCCAAGCTCTCTGATTTACTATGCCACAATCTAACTGCAACCCTAGCTGATGCTGTGTGCTGAGATGAGCCCTGAACGTCAAATGCAAAAAAAGCAGAAAAAGTCTGCAAATTCGGTACTTGGTGCCGAATTTAGCAAAGGCTCGAACCAGCGCGGGGTCAAACAATATAATGAAAAGCTGGTGATTGACGTGGTGCGCCGGCTTGATGCTGTCAGCAAGGCAGAGATCACCCGCATTACCGGTCTGAGTGCGCAGACAATCACCGTTATTGCCAACCGGCTGATAGATGAGCAGCTTCTGCTGAAAGATAATGTGGTCAGAGGTAAGGTAGGCCAGCCCTCTGTGCCCTTGCGTCTTAATCCTGATGGGGCGATATCGCTTGGGATAAAACTTGGCCGCCGTACCTCTCAGGTGATCGCCATCTCATTTACCTATGATGTGCTTGAGATTGAGAGCCTGCATTATGATTACCCCGACAGTAGCTCTATTCTTGACTGGCTTAAGCGCGCCGTGACAACCGTTATTGGCAAGCTGACATCTGTGCAACGTGCGCGGATAGTGGGGATTGGACTTGCCATGCCTGCGCATCTGCATAGCTGGGAAGGCATCATTGATGCGCCAGAAGGGGTGCTTAGCGAATGGCAGCATATTGATGTGATGTCATGGCTGGCATCAGAATTTGGTCTGCCTGTGCATAAAATCAATGATGCTTCTGCTGCCTGTCTTGCCGAAATGTCCCTGCATCACCGCACGCACCAGCTAAATTGTATTTATTATTATGTTGGCACATTTTTCGGTGGCGGGATTGCGCTGGGTGGCCATATTTTCGAAGGCAATTCAGGTCAGGCTGCCTCAGTTGCCTCGTTGCCACTATCTTTGCCGAAAGATGGCAAGTCGCCAAGCCAGATGGTATCTGCCGCCGGATTACATACGCTGGAAGCTGAAGCAATTGCTCGTGGGTTTGACAGAAACATTTTCCTATCAGAACAGCCCCTTCAAGATGTGCATCTGGCACTGTTTGACAGCTGGGCTGAAGAAGCTGCCTGTGCGCTGGCTTTTGCGGTGATTGGTGGTCAATGCTATCTGGATGCGCCAGTGTCAATCATTGATGGCCGTCTGCCTGAAATGTTGATGAGCCGTCTGGTAGAAAAGGTAGAAACTGCTTTTGAGAAATTCGATCTTCGTGGCATTGCCCTGCCACAGCTTCAGCAGGGCAGGCTGGGGATGAATGCCCGTCCGCTTGGTGCCGCGATTGTGCCACTGCATCATTATTTTTCACTTTCCACTTTCCAGCTTCAAATCAAAACAGAGAATAATTAACGAGATAGACCTATGAGCCTTAGAATTGCGATTAACGGTTTTGGCCGCATCGGTAGAAACATCCTGCGAGCCCAGCATGAGCAGAGCAGGCCGGATATTGATATTGTGATGATTAATGATCTGGCAGATATTGAGACATCTGCCCATCTGCTTGAATATGATTCAGTTCATGGCCGGTTTGACGGGGCTATCACATCACAGGGGCAGATAGTATCTGTCAACGGTCACGAGATAAGCTATCATTCTCAACCTGACCCGTCCCAGCTTGATTACAAGGCACATGGTATTGATATTGTGTTTGAATGCACAGGGCGGTTTACATCAGCACAGACTGCCTCTGCGCATCTAGATGCGGGTGCTTCAAAAGTATTAATTTCTGCGCCCGGAACTGCGGTTGACAAGACGGTTGTCTATGGGGTGAACCATGACAGTCTGAGCGCAGATGATAAGATTATTTCAAATGCTTCCTGCACAACCAACTGTCTTGCTCCGGTTGTATCGGTGCTGGACAGGCTATGTGGCATCAAACAGGGATTTATGACAACCATCCACGCCTATACAGGTGATCAGCAATTGCTGGATAGCGAGCATCGCGATATGTATCGTGCCAGAGCGGCGGGGATAAATATGATCCCTACTACTACAGGTGCCGCCCGTGCCATTTCGCTTGTACTGCCGCATCTTGAGGGCCGGCTTGATGGTGTTGCCGTGCGGGTGCCAACCCCGAATGTATCTGCTGTTGATCTGGTATTTGATTCTGAAAGGCCGACATCTGCTGATGCAATAAATGCCGCAATGGCTGAGGCTTCAGAAAATAGTCTGAAAGGTGTGCTGGCCGTAACAGACAAACCACTTGTATCGTCTGATCTTAACCATCACCCTGCGTCGTCAATTCTGCATCTTGATCAGACAAAAGTGATGGATACAGGCATGAGCCGTATCTTCAGCTGGTATGATAATGAATGGGGATTTTCAAACAGAATGCTTGATCTGGCACAGCATATGGCAGGTATGAAATAGCTGGCTACAGGCTGAGATTATCTATCAGCCTTGTGGTGCCAAGACGCGCAGCAACCAGCAGGACAGACTGCTCGGAATAGTGTGACAGGGGCTGTAAATCCGCACGATTGCAATAGCCTAGATAATCCAGACTATCAAAGCCTCCATCCAGAATTTGCTGTTCGCCTGCCGCAATTGCCTGTTCTATGGGTGTGCCTGATATGATGCCATGACGTACCTGTTGCAGACTTGCATAAAGCGTTGGTGCAATTGCGCGCTGTTCGGCAGATAGATAGACATTGCGGGACGATAATGCCAGCCCGTCAACATCTCTTATGGTAGGCGAGGCAATTATGTTAACAGGCACATCCAGATCAGCGACCATCTGTTTTATCACCAGAAGCTGCTGGAAATCTTTTTCACCAAATATGGCGATATCTGCTGGTACATGATTGAATAATTTCAGCACGATAGTCGCGACACCTCTGAAAAAATGAGGCCGTTTTTCTGCTTCAAAGCCGTCTGCCGCACCCTCTGGCATTATCATGGTGGCATGGCTATCAGAATACATGGTGTCAGGGACGTAAATGCCATCACAGCATCCTGTCTTCTCAAGTAGAGAAAAATCGGCATCATGGCTTCTGGGGTATGTGTCAAAATCTTCATGCGCGGCAAACTGCGCCGGATTGATATAGATGCTGACGATCACCTTGTCTGCATGGTCTGCGGCTGTTCTCACCAGTGAAAGATGCCCCTGATGCAGATTGCCCATAGTTGGAACAATCGCGGTGGTCAGCCCGCCTGCTTTC
>WTJO01000273.1 GCA_011524805.1 Alphaproteobacteria bacterium | reverse complement strand
ACCGGCTGGAAACCAATCGGGTAGGCAGGAACAGGCGATGGCTGAAAAATTTCTGATTGTTGAAGCAAATTTCTACACCGCACTTGCCGCCGCACAGAAGGTAGGCGCGATTGATGCGATTGAGGCGGCAGGCTTTGGCTATGACACCATAGAAGTACCTGGCGCGTTAGAGATTCCGGCGGCTATTTTGTTTGCCTCGCAAAGTAGCAGGCACAGCTATCTTGGATATGTCGCGCTAGGCTGTGTAATCAGAGGCGAGACAACACATTATGAAACTGTATGTGCTGAATCTGCGCGCGGGCTGATGGCGTTAAGCCTCCAGGGGCTTGCCATTGGCAATGGTATTCTGACAGTTGAGAATGAAGAACAGGCATGGGCACGTGCTGATATTAACCGCAAAAACAAAGGCGGAGAAGCGGCAGTGGCGGCAATTACAATGGCAAGGATTAAATCGGAATTTGCATAAATCTGTCTATGTTGACAGTATGGGCAAATGATGGGGTGAAGGCGTGACTGACAAACAGAAATTCAAACCTGCGGCCGTCCGCAAACGTACAGGCTCGCGTCTGGCCGCACTGCAATTCTGCTATAGCCGCCAGATGAGCGAAGACAGCTTTGCACATACGCTAGACGGGTTCAGAACAAGCTATCTTGATGAAATCCTGAAACAGCTTACCATCAAAAAAATTGACGAAGAACATTTCACTGCACTGATAACAGGCGTTGATACTGAAACAGACAGGCTGGATGGCCAAATTGAACCTCTGCTCAGACAGGGATGGACAATGGCACGTCTTGGCACACATGAATTATCCATATTGCGGCTGGGATGTTACGAATTACAGTCTCTACCGAATATCCCTGCGCTTGCCATCATTACAGAATATGCCGCCATCGCCGAAGAATTTAACGCAGATACAGGCTTTATAAATGCGGTGCTTGACCAACTCGCACGCCATCTCAGGGCAATAGAGATGAAAGCAGGCTAGATTACTGGTCAGAGCGGCGCCTTAAATTTGATAAAATCTGTTCGGTTGCAGACAGGTTTTCACCCGGGGTTGGGGTGGCTTTGTCTATTTTAGCAATTTGCAGATCGGTGCTTTGGTCTCTTACTTCAATTTCCTGCAATATATTACTGTTATCAAATGTAAAAATGAATAGAGTCCGGTCGCTCACCTTGTTCTTTCCGGCGACCTCTTTTATCATGATCTGGTTGTTATAATAGATTTTGCCAGAGTTAAAGGCGCCTTCAAAGCTGGGCTGGCCAAGGGCAAATAGAATATCCTGTTTTGTTGATACACCAATTTCAATAGAGGCAAGCTGGCTTTCCTCTACCAGCCGGCCATGGGACTGAATCCTGCTTCCGCAAGATGTTATCATTGTCAGCACAAGGCCGACAGCTAAGAAAGACAGCACGCGTTTCATCAAATTTCCAATTCTGTTCCGATAGGTCTGGGTGCGAACATAAGTGTAATCACTG
This sequence comes from Alphaproteobacteria bacterium, assembly GCA_011524805.1. Taxonomy (GTDB): domain Bacteria; phylum Pseudomonadota; class Alphaproteobacteria; order Puniceispirillales; family Puniceispirillaceae; genus WTJO01. The sequence goes on along the minus strand of WTJO01000273.1, from coordinate 4,437 downwards.
CCGCTGATGTTAATTTTGCACAGCGCAAATGGCAATATGTAATCTTTGCTTTACGCCCCTCATGTGATAGACAGGTCACAATTCATCCTAACCTGTTAGAACCATCAGGTGAGGCGTCTAAAAGGGTCATATGTGATGTTTTCAAGGTTGCGTAATTTTTTTGCGTTTGCAGAACGAAGCGAGGCGGCGATGAATGCGCCAGCTGAAACTTTGTACCAGCTATGTCTTACCCATAGCAGAGACCCACAGTTATTTCTGACAGGCGGCGTAGAAGATACGCTGGATGGCAGGTTTGACAGCCTGTGCCTGTCTGTCGGGTGTGTGATGCACCGGCTGGCGCTGGTATCTGATACACACCAGCAGCAGGCAAAACAGACTTCACAGCAGCTTTTTGACATTTTCTGCTCGGATATGGATTTAACTCTGCGCGAGATGGGGGTTGGCGATCTTGGCGTATCAAAGCGGGTAAAGACGATGTCAGAGGCTTTTATCGGCAGGCTCACTGCATATCGCGAGGCGCTGACGCAGAATGACAAGACTGCCCTTGAAGACGCACTGCTTCGCAATCTATACCGTTCGGAAACACCATCAGACACGCAAAAGAAACAGGCGCAAATACTGGCAACACAGGTACTAACATGTATTGACACATTGTCAAAACTGGAAGATGGGGATGTATTATCTGCCAGCATTGAGTTGCCGCCGATTGCAAGGTAGTAAATAGTGATATGCAGAATGCAAATTTCCATAGGCCTGACCAAATTAGATTGGCCCAAATCAGAATAATAGAATGTGACAAATAATGGTAAAGCAGTCCGGAAAACATCAAAAACGGCAAATAGAATTGCCAGTCGACAGATCTTTTTGGGATTTCAGGCTGCCGGTAGACCAGCTCAACGACGCAATTACCAGATATAGTTTCCAGCTGAGAGAACAAGACAGGCAGATACTGGCTGACCGGCTGGATGTGTCTGGCTTTACCAGCATAACAGGCGAGATTAAGATTTCCGAGCTTGCCACGCGGTGCTGGCAGGTAGATTTTTCAATATTTTTTGATGTTGTGCAGCCATGTATTGTCAGTTTTGAAGATGTGTTTGAAAAAGTTGAGTTTGTAGAGCAGGAACGATATATTGACACATTGGACACTGCAGAAGAGATGTCGGGAGAGCAGTTAGATTTAGAAGCACTTGATAACGGGCATATTCCGCTTGGCGAGGCAGTAGCACAGCTTGTCTCTGTTCATCTGCCAGCCTTTCCTAGAAGCACTACTGCGGACAAAATTATGGATGAAAACGCCAGAACAGGCGATATTAGCCCCTTTCATAAACTTTCTGAATTGAAAAAACCGCAATAGGCTATATTGTGTAGCGGTCAGGAAAAGGGTTTTTGTGTGACTAATCATCCAATTATATCACTAGATGCCATGGGCGGAGATGATGCCCCTGAAATCGTGATTCAGGGGGCAGAGTTGGCATTACGTCAATATCCCCGTATGAAACTTGTGCTGGTAGGCGATGAGCAACGGCTGAAAAAGGCGCTTGGTCAGACGGCATTCGCGCGCTCTATCGATATTATTCATGCTGATGATATGGTCATGCCCGAAGATAAGCCTTCTCAGGCATTGCGGAATGGCAAAAATACCTCCATGTGGCAGGCCATCAAGCTGGTGGCAGATAAACAGGCAGATGCTGTTGTGTCTGCTGGCAATACTGGCGCGCTTATGGCGATGTCAAAATTGCAGTTGCGCATGATGGAAGGGGTTACACGTCCGGCCATTGCCGGTTTTTTCCCGACCATATCAGGTTCAGGCTGCATGCTGGATATGGGCGCAAATATCGAATGTAATGAAGATAATCTGGTGCAATTTGCGATTATGGGCAGTGCCTTTGTACGCTCTGTGCTGAATCGTGAGCAGCCTACAATCGGGTTGCTGAATGTTGGCGCAGAAGAACAGAAGGGCTTTGATTATTTGCGGGTGGCAGCGCAAATTCTCAGCAGTGACAAGCTGGGACTGAATTATGCCGGATTTGTTGAAGGCTCCGATATTGGCAATGGCACTGTTGATGTGGTGGTAACAGACGGATTTACAGGCAATGTTGCGCTGAAAACAGCCGAAGGTATTGCCGATTTATTTCAGCATTCTCTGAAAACTTCCTTTTCACAGACACTATTGTCAAAACTGGCCTATCTGGCTGCCCGCCCGCAACTTCGCAGGGTACGCAGTCTGCTTGACCCGCGTGCGCATAATGGCGCTGTTCTGCTGGGGCTGAATGGCATTTCGGTAAAGTCGCATGGCGGCACTGACGGATTTGGATTTGCAAATGCTATCCATGTCGCAGTAGAAATGATAGAACATGGCTTTATGCCGGAGGTGAGCCAGACAATCGCAGAGGCGAACCCAATTCTAGAGCAGGAAAAGGGCAAGGGTGATGAATAAGTCTGTGCTGATGGTCGGCTCTGGTGCCTATCTGCCAGAAAAAATCCTGACCAATGATGATCTTGCCACATTTGTTGATACAGATGATGGCTGGATTAAACAGCGCACAGGCATTGCACAGCGCCATATTGTTGCCGACGGCGAATTAACCTCTGATCTGGCATATAATGCGGCCATAAATGCGCTTGAAAATGCAAATATGACAGCTGATGATATTGACGTGATTGTGCTGGCAACCACTACCCCTGATGATACCTTTCCGGCCACCGCCGCTCAGGTTCAGAACAGGCTGGGTGCCTATAATGCCTTTGCGTTTGATGTTCAGGCTGTCTGCGCCGGATTTGTCTATGCATTAACCGTGGCTGAATCGCTATTGCTGGCCAATAAGGGCAGGCGCGCGCTGGTGATTGGCGCCGAGAGCTTCTCAAAATTGCTTGACTGGGAAGATAGAACAACTTGCGTGCTATTTGGTGACGGGGCAGGGGCTGTTATTCTGGAAGCAAGTGATGATGCGCAGAATTACGGGATTCTGTCGTCTGCGCTATACACAGATGGCAGGCATCGCGATATTTTATATGTTGATGGCGGCCCTTCAAAAACAGGGTCGGTTGGCCATGTCAGGATGAAAGGTCAGGATGTATTCCGCCATGCCGTGGAAAAGCTGGCCTCGTCTATGTATGCTGTGATTGAACAGGCAGGGGTATCAGAGACAGAAATTGACTGGCTGATTCCCCATCAGGCCAATCTGCGCATTATTGACGGCATGCAGAAAAAGCTCGGCCTGCCAGCGGACAGGGTAGTCAGAACAGTGTCTGAGCATGCCAATACCTCTGCTGCCTCCATTCCGCTTGCGCTAAATCAGGCGGTGAGTGACGGGCGGGTGAAATCTGGCCATTTGCTAGCATTTGAGGCGATCGGGGGCGGATTGTCATGGGGCGCGGCGCTTGTGCGTTATGGCCGTCCATAACAAAAGATTTATCTTGTATAAATTCAACAACTTTCCAATTGACCTTAAATTTTTACAATGATAGCGTTTCGATATGAGCAAAACCATTACACGTTCAGATTTATCAGAAGCTGTGCATCGCCAGATAGGACTTTCACAAAATGAAAGTGCACAACTGGTCGCATCTGTGCTTGATGAGGTTAGCGGCTGTCTTGAAAAAGGCGAGACTGTTAAATTGTCATCTTTTGGCACTTTTTCGGTTCATTCCAAGCGGGAGCGGATTGGCCGCAACCCTAAAACAGGGGTTGAGGCAACAATCACGCCGAGACAGGTGCTGTCTTTCAGACCGTCTAATTTGATGAAAAAGCGTATTAATACCGGCTAGCACGGGGGTTGCCGTCACTGGGGCAGTCATGTCTTTCAGGCACAGCCGCCCTTACCATATTTACAGTGGCGATAATTCTGGATAGAGACATAGTTGAATGACAAAATCACCTGAAGCCTATCGGACAATTTCAGAAGTCGCTGGCGAGGTGGGTGTACCTGCGCATGTGCTCAGATTCTGGGAAAATAAATTTCCAAAGGTAAAGCCGATGAAGCGTGGCGGCAGCCGGCGCTATTATACCCGCGCAGATGTCGACCTGCTGATTAAAATCAAGACCTTGCTATATGATGAGCGCTATACGATTGAGGGCGTGCAGAAAATCCTGTCAAAGAAATCTGGCCAGAGTGACGAGACTGAAAAAATAGCAGCTGATACCGGCACAGACAGAACAGGCGCGCCAGATAATGCAGGTCTGGTAAAAGCAGCAGAATTGCTGTCTCTGGCAGAACAGGGCATTGACAGTCTGTCCCGGCGTATCGCCAGCCTATAAGGCTGTCAGGCACTGCGCCTATACCCCCAAAAATGACATGAAGATGTGCTGATAAGATATGTTGATCAGCGCCTGTATGCTGTGCTAGATTTGGGCACCCCTCTGCCAGCAACTGGCAGAGTTTCGGTCGGAGTGTAGCGCAGCCTGGTAGCGCACTATACTGGGGGTGTAGGGGTCGT
>WTJO01000218.1 GCA_011524805.1 Alphaproteobacteria bacterium | reverse complement strand
GCACATCCCGTCATTATTGTGGCACTTGAAGATGAGTTGCCGCAACATCTGCTATCAGAGTGGGAGATCGTGTATTGCGGCATCGGCAAAATCAATGCTGCCATGGCCGTAAGCAAACTTCTGGCAACACAGCGCCCATCACGGCTTATCAATTTCGGCACCGCCGGCGGTATCACACAGACGCCAGGCACACTGGTCAGGGTTGGCCATGTTATCCAGAGGGATATGGATTTAACAGGATTGGGAATCGCACGGGGCACAACTGCTTTTGATACTGTTCCGGCCATGTTAAGTCTGGATGACTCGCCGATTATATGCGGTACAGGCGATAATTTCCTGCAAGGCCCGCCTGAAATGGCATGCGATATTGTAGATATGGAACTGTTTGCCATCGCAAAAATCTGTGCAGTAAATGATATCCCGCTTACTGCCTACAAATATATATCTGATGCCGCCAATGATGCGGCAGCTGGTGACTGGCGTGAGGCGCTAAGCCGCGCTGCGACTGCCTTTTGCCATAGATTATCGTCAGAATCTCTATAAGGGAATGCGCTGCCAGACGGTAGTAGCACCAGACAAATCTTACCACATTGCGGAATGATCAAGAAAAAAATTGTATGAATGCATCCGCTACTAGTCCAGCTTTAAAACATGTGCGTAAAAGTGGTGTGTCTCCTTGATGAGTAATCCTAGCCGGTCCCAACTCTTCGGGAGACACTCCCTCTTAAACACAAAACTAAATTAGTTTCGTCTAATACCGTACCACGATTAATACATCCGTGCCAAATAAATGCAGATTAGGCCGGATTATTGGATTTGCTATTTTAGTGACAGGGCTGTCAGGCACATATCGGCAAAGGTGCGTGCCAGTTCTGAATGCCTGACGATAAAGGGCAGACAAATTACAGAAATCAGCATTATGCCCATCCATACACCCCAGATAAACCTGTCATCGCTCTGGTGTATCTGACTATCTTTTTCGGTTTTTCGGCGCATTTGTTGCTACTTTTTCATCATGGGCAGGGTTATAGCTGCCCTATCCTAGCATGATAGAAGCAGATGGACAAAATCATGGAAAACGTGAATCAGCCTGCCTGCCCTAGGGGCAATTTTTTATAGGCTATGTTCGGGCTGTTTCAGCCTTGTTTTCAAGCTGGGCTGTATGTGTTTCTATGGTCTGTTCCAGCTGTTCCATAAATTCTGCCTTGCCCAGATTAGGCGGAATTTGAGGCAGAAAGCGCACGGTAATGGTGCCGGGGAATTTACGCCATGCCGCCCGTCCCCAGAACATCCCCGAATTAAGCGCAACAGGCACAACAGCCAGCCCTGTTGACTGATACATCAAAAAAATACCGCTATGATAGGGTGCCTTTGTTTTTGCGGCAACGCGCGTGCCTTGCGGGAAGATGAGCAATGAACGTCCGGTTTTCCGGGCTAGCTCTGCTTCCTGTTTCATCTGACGCAACGCAGCCATGCCCTGAGCCCTGTTAATTGCTACAACACCGGCACGTGCCATAAATTGCCCAACAATAGGGATTGCCAGCAATTCTTTTTTCAGCACCACAAGTGGCGCACGAAGCGCATCATATAACACAAGCGTTTCCCATGCAGATTGATGTTTTACAGCATAGATCACCTGCTCCGAGCTTGCCATATCGCCTTCAATCTCATGCCTGAGGCCAATCACAGCACAGCATAATATGCAAAACCGCCCCCATATCAGGCCTGCAAGGCTGGCAGACTGCCTGCTTGCCAGCAGCGGCAAAAGCAATATGGCCAGCACAACCGAACCAACATAGAAACATAATGTGAAGATCAAAGAACGTAACATCACCATATTCACAGAGTTACACCAAAATGATAAGGATGAACAGGTGAATAATCGTAACAGCACTCAGGCAGAGATGATGAAAGAATCTGGCACTAGCTGGCAGAACCATGTTGACAATATTCTGTTCTATGCTGCCCGTGAGCGCAGATGCATCAGCTATGCAGACCTTGCCAGACAGGCGCAGATACCTGCCCCGCACACTATCCATAAGCTGACAGAATATCTGGAATATCTAATCAAAGAAGATGCCCGAGCGTTGCGGCCGCTTCGCGCGTCTGTCGCAGTTTCAAAAGTACGACAGGGTCTGCCAGCAAATGGATTTTTCATGCTATGCGCCGAAATTGGGCTGATGCCGCCTGATATGGACAGACAGCAGTTTCATCTGGATTGCCTGAACGCCCTGTTTGAAGCAAATAGCCGGCCATGACATAGACAGGCTGTTGATAGCTGGTAGAAATTATCAGCCTTTGGTGATCTCAAAGATAAAATAGCTATCTTCTTCGGAATCTGAAAGTGAATGGCCTTCGGTCGAACAGAAATGCGCCATATCAAGCGGAGAGGCAGGATCATCTGCCCAGATGGTGATAATATCGCCTGTTTGTGCCTGTTTGAGCGCACGCCGCGCCTTTAATACAGGCAATGGGCATTTCAGCCCCCTGTAATCAAGAATATCCTGTGTCTGGCTATCCATCATGACATCCTTTTTGCCGGTTATACACCGCAGATAAAGTTGCGTTATTCTATATGAAGATATACAAACCAGCATAGCAAAAGCCAATCTGGTTTTTCACGATACTGGCAAATAGGCTAAAAAATGACGATCTGGTCAATCATTTTAGGCGGTGCGGCAGGGTTTGCCTTTGGCGGGCCTATTGGCGGGCTTGTCGGTGCAGCCGCCGCTGCCTTTGCCAGCAACCAGATTAAACGCCATCTGAACCCCGAACAGTCCCGAAAAGTTGCCTTTACAGTCGCGGTGATCGCATTATGCGCAAAAATGGCACGGGCAGACGGGATTGTAACAAAGGACGAGATTGCCGCCTTTCGCCGCAAGGTAGATATTGCACCTGAAGATGTAAAACGTGTTGGCCAGTTCTGGGATCTTGCTCGCCAGACATCTGACGGGTTTGAAGCCTATGCACAACAGGCAGTATCTCTGTTCGGGGCGCGGTCTGCCATGCTAGAGCAGCTGATCGAGCTATTATTCGCAATTGCAAAGGCAGATGGGGATATCACCGCTACAGAATGGGAATATCTGTCTGCGGTGGGGCATATTTTCGGCTATGATGACAGTGAATTTAACAGGCTGGCCAATTTATATTCAGGCCAGCAGCCAGCCCCCCATCTGGTGTTAGGCGTGGATATAAATGCCTCAATTGAAACAATCAAATCTGCCTATAAGGAGATGGCGCGGAAATATCATCCTGACCAGATGATAGCCGCCGGCATGCCAGAAGAATTTATCGCCGCCGCAACAGACCGTCTGGCCAGCATAAACGCTGCCTATGATGCGCTGACAAAGCTGAATCTCAGACGGCTTGACAGCCCTGCCAATGCGAAAGGCTGATAGCTGATGCCGCCACTTCTGACAATTTCCGATATGGGCGTAAATCTGGGCGACAGGTGGCTGTTGCGTCATGTTGATCTGTCTATCAATGCCGGTGACAGGCTGACGCTTGTGGGCAGGAACGGAGCTGGCAAATCCACCCTGATGAAACTTATTTCGGGCCAGGCAGAACCAGATGAAGGCAGCCTGTGGATTGCACCCAATGCGCATGTTGCCTATCTGCCGCAAAATCCGCGTTTTAGCTCAAGCATGAGCCTTGCATCCTATGTCATGCAGGGCGTAGAACAGGCCGCAGGTAATCATAGCCAGCTTCTGTATCATGCAGAGGCAATGTTATCACGCATGGGCATGGATCCGGCTCGCATGACAGACGGGCTGTCAGGCGGCGAGCGCAGGCGTGTATCGCTGGCACGCGCACTGGTGACCGAACCACAGATATTGCTGCTGGACGAGCCAACAAACCATCTTGATTTGCCGACCATTGAATGGCTGGAAGGGATATTGAAAGAACGTTCAGGCGCGCTTGTTCTGATTTCACATGACAGAGCCTTTATGCGCGCGCTCGGCACAGGGATTGTCTGGATTGATCAAGGTAAGGTGCGCAACAGGCAGGGCGGCTTTGAGCAGTTTGAAGACTGGTCAGAGGCTATTCTGGCAGAAGAAGCAACACGGCTGAGAAAGCTGGATAAACGCATCGCAGAAGAGACACGCTGGTCACGTCAGGGCATCAGCGCACGCCGCAAACGCAATCAGGGACGTTTACGAGAATTAGGCGAGATGCGGGCGTTGCGGGCACGTGAGGGCGGCATTTCAGGCCGGCAAATGTCAATCTCTACCGGCCCTGCCGAAGGGGGCGGGCAAATTGTGCTGGAAGCACGCAATCTTTCTATCACCGTGCCGGCAGGCCCGTCCCAGTCTGTATCCCCCATAAACGGCACAGACCAGCCAGATACTAGAATGCTGGTCAACCATTTTAACGCCATTATCAAACGTAGTGACAGGCTTGGCATTGTGGGGCCGAACGGGATTGGCAAATCTTCGCTTGTCCGCGTATTGCTTGGCCATGAACAGGCTGATGCTGGCTATGTAAAAGCCGGTTTTGGGATGCTGCCTGCCTATTTTGACCAGAACAGAGCCTTGCTGAATCAGGAGGCCAGCCCCTGGACAGTATTATGCCCTGATGGCGGCGATACGGTGGAAATAGATGGCAAGCCAAAACATGTTACCAGCTATCTGCGTGACTTTCTGTTTGATGATTACAAGATGACACAGCGTGTTGCCACCCTGTCAGGGGGTGAGCAAAACAGGCTAATGCTTGCCCATATCTTTGCCCAGCCCCATAATTTTCTGGTGCTGGATGAGCCAACAAATGATCTGGATATTGAAACCATTGATCTGTTGCAGGAAGTGATTGCCGAATATGATGGCACCGTGCTGATTGTCAGCCATGACAGGGATTTCCTGGACAGAACAGTGACGGCCGTACTGGCCTTTGAAGAACAGGGGCAGATTATCCCGCATGCTGGCGGCTATTCTGATTATCTGGGGCGACGCACAAAGACCGTTCAGGCAAAGGCAGAAAAGAAAAAGCAAAAACCGAAACAGCGCGAAAAACAGCCACGGACAGACAGGTTAAGCTATAAGCAGACCTATCTGCTATCTACTCTGCCTGACGAGATTGAAGCGCTGACCACCGCCATTGCTCAGGCAGAAGCCAGACTGGCAGATATGGATTTTTTTGCACAGGATCCTGATGGCTACCAGAAACTTGCCGAGCATTGCGCAACAGATAAACAGCGCCTGAATGAGGCAGAACAGCAATGGCTGGAGCTGGAAATATTGCGCGAGGCAATTGAAGAATAATGTGCGCTGTAAAAATTAAGACACGGCCTATATAAGGCCAGCATGTTATAAGGAAATCTGGCCTCAATATTTGACAAGCCTGCCCTGATATGACAACACCATCTAGCAGACAGCCGGATAGCTGCTGGCAGACAGGCGCATGCCTGTTTTGTCAGAGGAAAGTCCGGGCTCCATGGGATCAGGATGCTGGATAACGTCCAGCGAGGGCGACCTTAGGGAAAGTGCCACAGAAAACAAACCGCCTGATAGCTATCAGGTAAGGGTGAAAAGGTGCGGTAAGAGCGCACCGCAGCTTTGGTGACAGGGCTGGCAGGGTAAACCCCATCCGGAGCAAGACCATATAGGAACATAGCTGTTTACTCAGCAGTGATGATCCCATCACAGATGTTCGGGTAGGTTGCTAAAGCAGGCTGGCAACAGCCTTGTATAGATGAATAGCTATCACTTCGCCCCTCAGAAGGTGAAGATACAGAACCCGGCTTACAGGCTGTCTGCCCTTTTATTTCGCGCCTATCTTTTTGCCGTTTTAGATATTCTGGCGGCAATCTGGTCTGATATTCTCAATGCCATCTCGCATCTCCCTGTTTCTGTCTTTCGCCAGCCAAAAATTACCTCTAAAATAGAACAAATACAGAACAATCTAGATTTTTTCTCATATAATCAGATTATTAG
>WTJO01000070.1 GCA_011524805.1 Alphaproteobacteria bacterium | reverse complement strand
TGATGCCACCAGATTGCATGGGTGGAATGAGTCCTGGTCACATGGAGATGATGCCACCAGATACAATTGGGGCAATGGGTCCTGAACAAATGGCAGGCTTACCACCTGATGTAATTCCGCCCCCAGGAGCACCAGGAGATGGCTGGAACATGGCACCTGGTGACGGTGATATAGGAGCATTTGGAGGTCCTTCTGATGGACTTCCACCGATGGATGATCCAATGGGAGGCGCTGGTGACCCTACCGCTGGCGGTGGCGCACCGTTTGATCCGGCTTTAGATGCTGCTGTCAATGCGATTGATGAGACAGCCGCTGCTGGTATGGGTGACGGCATGGCAGATATGCCTGCTGAAGGCATGGATGACGTGTCTGGTGCAGACTCAGACCCCGAACCAACAGATGTTGTTTAGTCTCTGAAATAATTGCCGGCACCGGAAACTCTCTGGTGCCGGTTTTCCTTTAGAAAGTTACGCAGATGCTTTCCGGAGCCCTCGGTCTTCAGATTATCGTTAGACGTCTTGGCGTCGAACTTGGTGAACAGCAATTCAGCAAGATAAACGGTATTGACGAGCGTGAACTGACATTCAAAGAAATCAAAGCTATCGCCTCAGAACATTCTGTTATCTGCAGGGCGGTAAAATCCAATCTTGACGGGCTGGGGATAGCACTTGAAAAACAGCCAGTTCTGGCATTTCTGAAAAATGGCCGCTATGTAATTGTCATCAAGCTGGTATCCGAAGATGGCGTGCCGAAAACCATCACGATAATTGATCCCAAAGCCTCTACACCGAAACCCGAAACCATTGATATTGATAAATTTAATGAGTTATGGAGCGGTACAGGCTTTCTGTTCAAAAAAAGTAGAAAGCTGGAAAAAACATCTGGCACCCTTACGCTATCTGCTATCTTTGATGAGGTGCTGGAAGATAAATGGCTGGCTGTCCAGCTCATTCTTATTATTCTGTTTATCAATATCTTTGCGCTGTCGCCGATTGTGTTTCTGATTATCGTGCTTGACAAGGTCGTAAATTATGAAAGCTATGCCACCTTATATGTGGTCGCTTCCGGCGTTCTGATTGCGCATATTTTCAATTTTCTGCTGAGCTATTACAAAACGTCGATTATTAATCTTGCCGCCGCAAAAATTGAAGCGAAATACGGCATGCAGATTTTCAGCAGGCTGATTAACCTGCCTGTTTCCACCTTTCAGAAACAGAGTGCACAATTTCCAAATCTGGGTAACAGCCTGAATACGGTCAGGCAGCTCATCATCCATAAATTCCTAGGTATTATTACAGATATCGTATCTGTGCTTGTATTTACGCCTATCTTGCTATTTTATAGCCCGCTACTTGGGTCAGTTGTGATAGGCGCCTGCTTGCTGAATTCGTTGATTACAGCTATCCATAAACGCAGAAGCCAGTCTGTCCAGAAAGATTATAATAGCTATGCTGCCGAACGCCAGCAGGTGCTTAATTCGGTAAGTGACGGCTTTATTGATATTAAGCGCTTGGGGCTTGAAAAAGATATCATCAGTGAATGGAAAATTGTCGAAGGCAACTATCTGCGCTCAAATGACAGGAATATGGCCAGCAACGCCTTTTTGTCCGAAGTGGGCACGCTGATAAATAATATTCTGACAGTTGTGGTGCTGTTTCTGGGCGTTAATCTGGTTTTTGCCGGAAGCCTGTCCGCCGGTGTATTGATTGGCGTGAATATGCTGATAGGCAAGATTTTCAGACCTACCCAGTCGCTGGTAGAGTTTCCGGGCGAGATGGCAAAACTCTCACAAATGCTATCCTCGCTTTCCTCTGCAGGCTCGCTATCATCCGAAAATGTAAATTCAGGCAATTTTCATGACATTGTCGGCGGCATTACCTTCCGTGATGTTGGCTATGCCAAAGATGAGGCAACACCCCAGCTAGAGGCTGTATCCTTTTCGATAGATATGCATGAGACGCTTGGTGTGTGTGCCGAAAATAGTGATACTTCAAGTACATTGGCGCATTTGCTACAGGGTCTTTATCCGCCAAATTCTGGCTCTATTCTGATTGATGGAAATGATTTATCCAGCTTCAACCTTCAGCATCTGCGCGCCAACGTATCTCTGGTAGATAATACCAACCATTTTTTCTCAGGCAGTTTGCGTGACAATTTTCAAAAAGTACTGCCAAACGCCAATAATGACCGGATAGAATGGGCATGTAAAATGGCCAATCTGCTGGAAGATATGCAGGAACAGCAAATCACACTGGAAAGTCAGGTTGGCGATCTTAAAGATAGCTGGTCAAAAGATTTCCAAATAAAGCTGTCTCTGGCACGGGCGATTATCCGCAATCCGAAAGTGCTTATTCTGGATGATATTCTGTCTGAAATGACAGCTGACAGTATTCTGACCTTCAAGGCAAATTTTGATATTCTGTCAAAAAGCAGGACAGTGATTCTGATTTCGAAAGATATTTACAATCTCAGCCTGTGTAAGAAAATCATGTATTTTGACGGTAGCAAGATGGTGCAGTTCGGTGCAACCAGCGCGATTCTGTCAGAAGACGGGCCTGTCAAAGAGTTGCTGAAAAAACAGCTAAAGGTAATCAGTCCACAATTTGAGCGCTATACAAGCTCATTGGCTAGAGGTGTCAGATGAGTACAAATGATACATTACACCTTCTGCCAGGCGATTATGTATTCCGTGAAGGCGAATATGGCCAGACTGCCTATCAGATTGAGACAGGCACCATTGAGCTGGTCAAAAATACAGGTGATAAACATACTGTGCTTGCCGAGCTGGAAGAAGGCGCGTTATTTGGCGAGATGGCGATTATCGAAAACAGCCCCAGAAGTGCATCTGCCCGCGCCAAAACAGATTGCACACTGAAAATCATTACAGAAGAGCGTCTGAAAAAACATCTATCCAGTTCACCCACTATTGCGCTTGACATGATGCGCCGGCTGGCCAGCTATGCACGGTCTGCAAATGAGCGGCTTACAAGAGATGCGTTTGACGAGCAAAGCATGTCCGGGCAGAACCAGCAGGGCGATTCAGGGGGCGGCCCAACTGCCAAGGTTGATTTTTCAACAAATAAGACATTGCGTGAATTTAATGATGATATAGATGAATTTTCAAATATATCACCAAGCAGGCCTCTATCTATCTCGGGGATGGTGATCATCCTGATGGTGGTGGCGTTTGGCGTGTGGGCAAGTATCGCAGAAATTGATGTGACGGTATCTGCACGCGGCAAAATCATGACCTCAATTCCCAATGTGCTTGTGCAGTCAAATTATTCTTCTGTTATCAAGACCATTCTTGTCGAAGAAGGTGAGGACGTAGAAAAAGGCCAGCCTATTGCCCTGTTCGATGAAACACTGATTGCCGCAGATTACCGCGACACCAAAAAGCAGCTTTCTGGCGTGGATACAGATATTGAACGCACACAGGCAGAGATAAGCTTTATGCTGTCAAACCAGTTCAAGCCACCTGCCGATGCTCTGCAAAAGGCAATTTTTGATGATCAGGTGCTAGAGCTGTCAATGCAGAAGCGTGACTTTAATAACAAAATAGTTACGCTGGAAGTTCAGCTTAAAAATATTGACTTCCAGCTTGAAACGTCTATGCGCCAGCTCAATGTGAAGCGCAGCCTGCTGGCCTTTCTGCAAGGCAGGGCAGTCAAGAAGATGTCAGATAGCTATGAGCAGGCGCTATTTGACAGCAAGGTTGGCCAGTTAAGCGTGTCACTTGATGATCTTATCTCACAGGTCGCTTTTCTTGAAACCGAGGTCATGCGTACCAGAAAGCTGGCCAAGGTACGCCTGATTCCGGAAACAGAATATGACAAAAAACTGCATGAGCTGGCACAGGCGCAATTGCAGCATAAAAAGTTCCTGAATTCGAATATTGCGACCCTGTTTGACGAGATTAGCGCGCTTGAACAGACAATTCATAGCGCCGAGATAGACAGGCGGAAAAATGCTATCCAGCTTGAAAAAGAAGAGCTTGAAAATGAAAAGTTCATTTCTGGTATTTTGAGGCAGAAAAATGCGCTGCTTCAGGAATTGCAGCGCAAACGTCAGGGGCTGGCAGAACGGTTTGTCAAGCTGAACCGCCAGATACAGGATGTTGAGGTGGTATCACCTATTTCAGGCACGATTCTGAAACTCGAAGACAGGTTTGAAGGTTCGGTTATTGGTACAGGCGATGTGATCGCAACCATCGTGCCAGAAGATGTAAATTATCATGTTGAAGTTGATATTGACCCCTCGGATATCACCCATGTCTATCAGGATGCCGAGGTGAAAATTCTGCTTGATGCCCTGCCCTCGCAGAAACATGGTGAGCTGAAGGGCGAAGTATCTCTTCTGTCCAGAGATACTGTCAATGAAGATGTATTTGGTGAAAAGCGCGATGTCTACCGCGCAGATGTCACTATCTTGGAAAATAATCTGATCAAACTGCCTGACGGGTTCAAGCTGCTGCCAAGCATGAGCGTGACAGGCAATATCAAATCAGGCAAAAGAACAATTATGACCTATCTGCTCTTCCCTGTGATTAAAACACTTAATACATCATTTAGAGAGCCATAGGCAGACAGCAACTCAAGGATAGAATCAACAGGGCGCTATTTTTTTGCGTATCTGTCTTTTACCTTCATAATTTCGATAAAGGCCTGATTGGCGACCTGTTGTGCCAGTGCAGGACCCAGAATGCTGGCCTGACTAAGCTTGCCGGCAAAATCACCTGACCATAAATTTTTATGTCCGGGCGCATAGATTGTCACATTGATAGCCGCACGTCCCTGACTTTCCTCAATCACCCCGACCATCTGGAAATCATCAGGGCCCGGATTTTTCTGGATAATACAGTCAAGCCAGTCTTTGGTGTTCAGCTCTCTTTGCAGTGATTCAAGCAATGAGGCAGATAGCTCGCCAAGATTATTGCCTGATACGTTAAAGGGCACCACCGCCATAATCAGATTGTCAGTATCTTTGCGGATAAGCCCTTTCGAGCTCTGATTGATGCCGCCTGTACTCCACACTTCAATCGGGGTTGAGATATTTTTAAGCGACTGTTTGCCGCAATCCTTGAAATGTGTACCTAGCGTCTGGTCAAGACATAGATAGGTTGACGATGAAATAGCGATATCCCCATTTTCGGCGATTGATTCAAGCCGTGCGGCGACATTTACCGTATCCCCGAACACATCATTATTTTCATGTTCTACATCACCAACATGGATGCCTATTCTCAGGGTAAGCTTCTCATTTTGTGTCAGAAATTCCTGAAGTTTCAGCGCACAGGTAACAGCGCCTGTTGCGCTGCCAAATTCGATTAGCCAGCCATCCCCCATAGATTTTATCAGCCTGCCACCATATCGTTGCAGATGCGGTTTCAGCGTATCATTGTTGAATGCCCGTAACGCATCAAGGGTGCCTGCCTCGTCAAAACTCATCATTTTGGAATAGCTGACCACATCAGCCATGAAAATAGCGCCCAAACTTCGCATTGTACCGCCCTTCTACACCTCACCTGTACCCTGAGTTAGAGTATCACATGAGATAATGCCACAAATAAAGCCTTATTGACCACCCCTGCCCCATAACGGCTGTATTGGCATAGGGTTTTAGCGCTAAATCCGGTGCTTCGCTATTGTCATCGCCGTCTGATAGCGGCTATGCTCAGCACAGGGGCAGATATTAGCTATCAGGATTTTGGCGACATTCTGGCTGTCGGCAGATGATTGTTCGGGATAATTGCGGTATATGCAGATGGCGGGGGACGATAGCAGATGTTATTGAAAATGCATGGCGTGAGAGGCAGTATGCCGACACCATCTGCAGATAGGTCACGCTTCGGCGGTAATACCAGTTCTATAGAAATAGCCACCGCCAGCACCCAGATTTTCTATGATGCAGGCACAGGCTTTGCCCATGCAGAATTAAACCCCTCGGCACAAACCCGTCTGTTGCTGTTCAGCCATTTTCATCATGATCATATTCAGGGACTCGGATTTAATCCGGCTATCTATGTACCAGAAAATAAGCTGACATTATCTTCGGCACTTGTGCCGCCACAGCGTCTTAG
>WTJO01000182.1 GCA_011524805.1 Alphaproteobacteria bacterium | reverse complement strand
GCCCTAGGGTTTTCCGCAATGCGCCTGTATCTGACATATCTGAAAAATCAGTCTGGGCCATAATGAGGTTCCTGAAATCTGCTATCCTGCATGAATCTGCCTTGTCCGACCGTTAATAGCGACAAAAACATCTTAAAGCAAAAACAACTTAAAGATAGTGTCTTTAGACATAGCCAGAGATGTTTGACAACACCTCATGTTAAGATAGACTAAACTATATACATTAAAAGTGTGGATATAACATGTCATCTTATTTCCCTTTGCCGCAGATAATGGTCGCACCAAACGGTGCCAGAAAAACCACAGATGATCATTCTGAGATACCAGTTACAATAGACAGGCTGGTTGAAACAGCCTCTGACTGTTTTGATGCCGGTGCGCGTGCCATGCATTTTCATGTGCGTGACGAGAACCAGCAACATGTGCTGGATGCAGGGCTGTATCGTGAGGCGATTGCCGAGCTTTCCCAGAAATTGCCAGCACTTCATTTACAGATGACAACTGAATCAGTCGGCCGCTATTCGCCTGAAGATATGCGGCGTGTAACAGAAGAAGTGATGTGTGAAGGTGTATCTATCGGCATTATCGAGATGATACCTGATGGCGAAATAACAGACGAGATTATCCGCTTTTACCAGATGCTGGTGGCAGAAGATATCCGGGTTCAGCATATCTGCTACTATCCAGAACATATCCAGCTGTTGAGCAGGCTATTGACATCTGCCGGCCTGCCGCGCGAACAGCTATGGGTGCTATTTACCATTGGCCATTATTCAGGCAGGATAAGCGATCCCTCAACTATCCCCACATTCGTTAAGACACTTCAAGATGAGCAGATACATGCCGACTGGGGGGTCTGCGCCTTTGATCGTGAAGAAGCGTCATGTCTTGAGATGGCGATATCGCTGGGTGGACATGTCAGGGTCGGGTTTGAAAATTCGATGGTGATGCCAGATGGCAGTATCGCTGAAAATAACAGGCAAAAGGTTGAACTGGCGGCCTCATTATTTCAACAGGCTGGGGAACGCGCGTGATATGAGCTTTATCGAAGAGACATTTAGCCTGAGAGGTAAAACAGCACTGATCACAGGCTCAAGCAGGGGGATTGGCTTTGCGCTTGCCGCCGGGCTGGCAAAAGCAGGTGCGAATATCATACTTAATGGCCGTAACCAGACCACCATAGAGCGGGCACAGGCAAAACTGGCAGAAGCAGGCATAGAGGCGCAATGCCTATGCTGTGATGTTGCCAATGCAGAAGAGGTAGATACCACAATAGATGCCTATGAAGCAGACAAAGGCGCGATTGATATATTGATCAATAATGCCGGTATCCAGCATCGGGCAGAACTGGCAGAGTTTACAGATGAAGATTTTAACCGTGTGATGGCAACAAACAGCCATGCAGTATTTTACACTGCCAAGGCGGTTGGCAAGCATATGGTAGCGCGTGGCCATGGCAAGATTATCAATATTGCCTCTGTGATGACACTTGTTGCCCGCCAGAATGTTGCTGCCTATGTTACCTCAAAAGCGGCTGTTGGCGGGCTCACACGCGCACTAGCGACCGAATGGGCTGAACAGGGGCTGAATATCAATGCGATTGGCCCCGGCTATATTTCTACCGAGCTTACCAAACCGCTTTTTGATGACGCCGAATTTAGCGCATGGCTGATGCAGACAACCCCGCAACGTCGGTGGGGACAGGTAGATGATCTTGTGGGCGCGGCTATTTTTCTAGCTTCGCCTGCCTCGGATTTTGTCAATGGCCAGATACTCTATGTTGATGGCGGCATGACAGCCAGCGTCTAGATTTATGCTAGCCTGCCGGATTTAGATGCTTCAATTCCGGTACAGGGGTTAATACCCGCCCGTCCGAAAAATATTGTAGCAGATTATCTACTGTCAGATTGCCCATCGCTGCGCGTGTTTCAACTGTTGCAGAGCCAATATGCGGTGTGCAGATAACCTGCGGATGCTGTTGCAATGCTGCCGGCACTACAGGTTCCTTTTCAAACACATCAAGACCGGCACCGGCAATAATGCCATTATCAAGTGCATGGATAAGTGCCGCCTCATCTACAACAGAGCCTCTTGCCACATTGACCAGAATGCCCTGAGCCCCAAGCGCAGCCAGAATATCTGCATTGACCAGCTTGTTAGTGCTTGCCCCGCCCGGTGTGATCACCACCAGCGCATCACAGGCATCTGCCATATCAACCAGATTGGGGTAAAAGCGATGCGCAGAAGCGGGGCGTTCATTGCGCGCATGATAGCTTACCTCACAGCCAAATATATCCAGCTTTTCAGCGATCGTCTGGCCAATACGGCCATAGCCTACCAGCCCGACCTTAAGGCTCGAAAGTGAGCGTGACAGAGGCGCATTGCCCTGTGCTTCCCAGTTGCCAGAACTGACCCATTCCATATTGAACCGCAATTGTCGTGAAATACCCATTAACAGCATTACAGCAGTGACAGCGACCTCTTCATTCAGCACATCTGGCGTATGGGTTACCAGCACGCCTTTATCTGCGGCGGCGGCCACATTAATGGCATCATATCCCACCCCGTAACATGAGACCACTTTCAGATTATCCAGCCTGTCTATCAGATTATCAGGCACACCATCATGACCATTTGTGGCAATCGCCTGAATGCTGTCCCCTATCTGGGTAATCAGCGCTTCTTTATCTGCCGCGCCAAAATAATCATGCAGATGAAATCTGGTCTCAAGCCGCGCCTGCATCTGGTCTGTGATTCCGCCGATTACCAGTAACTCTGTCATGCCTGCCATGGTTCTAAAATCCTGTCTGCTAGATAAATGATATGCCTGCCGTAACTATTGTTAGGGGGGTGCTATTGCTGGTCAAGCAACTCAAGATACAGGGCAGCATGGTCAAGATCAGCCCCGTCCATCTCGTCTACCAGCCGTTGATAGCGATTTGTGACCTGTTCTGCCAGAGGCAGGGTGATACCGCAATCTGCGGCTTCTTCCATCACATTGCGCACATCTTTAAGCTGGAATTTCGACAGCCCGCCCGGCACAAAATTGCGCTGGGTCATGCGCTCGCCATGCTGTTGCAGAATAACACTATCTGCAAAGCCGCCCTTCAGCGCATCACGGATAGCATCAGGGTCAGCCCCGCCTTTTTCAGCCAGCAATATCGCTTCGGCAACAACGCCGATAGTGACCGCAACAATAGTCTGGTTTGCCAGTTTTGATAATTGCCCTGCACCGGCCGGCCCCACACGCACAGGCCTGCCCATCGCAGATAGCGCCTCTTTACAACGCTCAAAAATAGCCTCATCTCCGCCCGCCATAATGGCCAGCGTGCCTGCTTCTGCGCCTTTTGTGCCGCCAGAGACAGGCGCATCCAGATGCCCTAATGACATCTGATTCATCTGTGCCTCATGCTGACGTGCTTCTTTTGGCTTGATAGAACTCATATCTACCAGCACGGCATCTGATTTCATTGCGCCTGACACATCCTGAGCAAACATCACATCTGCTACTGTCTGCCCGTCGGCCAGCATGGTCACAACCATATCGGCGTCTTTAACAGCCTCATGGGCAGAGGATGCGATAATTGCACCATCAGGACGCAATGTCTCTGCCTTTGAGATGGTTCTGTTCCATGCCACAACTTTATAACCAGCTTTCAAAAGATTGCGCGCCATATGCTCGCCCATCAACCCGGTGCCGATAAAGCCGATTGTTGAAATGCTATCTGCCATGGTCTCAGGCATCCTGTCCGACATGCTGGCGCTGTTCGCCCAGACCGGCAATGCGTACATCCATCACATCACCAGCTTTCAGAAATACTGGTGGCTTCATGCCAAGCCCAACCCCCGGCGGTGTGCCTGTCGAAATCACATCTCCTGGCTGTAAAGTCATTAATTGCGAGAGATGCGAGATACATTGCGCAACAGTGAATATCATGGTTGAGGTATTGCCTGTCTGCATCCGCTTGCCATTCACATCCAGACTCATGTCCAGATTTTGCGGATCCGCTACCTCATCTGCTGTTACCAGCCATGGCCCGATCGGCCCAAACGTGTCGCAGGATTTGCCTTTTGTCCACTGGCCTGTCAGCTTTGCCTGAAAGTGACGTTCCGAGACATCATTGGCAATAAAATATCCGGCCACATAATCAAGAGCGTCTTCTTCTGATACATATTTGCAGGCTGTACCTATCACAACGCCAAGCTCAACCTCCCAGTCAGTTTTGACTGAGTTGCGCGGTAGCATCACAGTGTCATTTGCGCCCACAACAGCAGAGGTTGCTTTCATGAACAAAATAGGATGCTCAGGAATATCAGAACCTGTTTCTGCAGCGTGATCTGAATAATTCAGCCCGATACACATAAATTTGCCAATATTGCCAACACAGGCACCAAGCCGCACCGCGCTGTCAATTTCTGGCAGGCTGGCAGGGTCAATATTGCGCAGGCTGTCTAGTGTGGCAGGGTTCAAGGTTGCGCCAGTAATATCATCAATATGGGCAGATAAATCGCGTATCTTGCCATCTGTATCAACCATGGCCGGTTTTTCGGCTCCCATCTCTCCGTATCTAACCAGTTTCATCTATTTTTCTCCTCAATATCGCAATATTTATGTCTAGTAGGGGGAAACTCAACTACGCCCCCCCCCCGCAGCTTTGCCGTGTTATCAATTCGCCTTAATGGTTATCGCGGGGGATACCTTTGGTGGTTGCAATTGACTGGTAATTTGGCGCATCTCTTAGCACCATGCCTTCTGAGAAAGGCTGCACCATCTCTCTGAAATATTGCTGCCAAGGCGACTGGTTTTCGCGTGTTTCAAACCCGCCCTGAGCGGCAAGTTCTGTTGCGCGAGCTGACAGCTCATCATCGCTAATCAGAATATCGGCAGTGAATTTATTCATATCAATTCTGATCATATCGCCTGTCTTCAGCAAGGCCAGACCACCGCCGGCGGCAGCTTCAGGTGACGCATTCAGAATTGAGGGCGAGCCAGACGTGCCAGACTGTCTGCCATCTCCGATACAGGCCAGCTCGTTCACGCCCTGCTTAATCAGATAGGCTGGCGGGCGCATATTCACCACTTCGGCACCGCCGGGATAGCCCAAGGGGCCCGCACCCCGCATTACAAGGATGCAATGTTCGTCAATATTCAGCGTCTCATCATCAATCCGCTTATGAAAATCTTCTGGTCCGTCAAATACAATCGCCCTGCCTTCAAAGGCATTGAGATCATCAGGATTTGACAGATAACGTTTGGTAAATTCAGCTGAAATCACAGAGGTTTTCATAATCGCACTATCAAACAGATTGCCTTTCAGATTGATAAAGCCTGCTTCTGTTTTCAATGGCGTATCAATTGTCTTGATCACATCTTTATTTTTAATCACCGCATCTGCGCAATTTGCCTGCATAGACTGGCCATTTGCAGTAAGCGCCGATGGGTTAGGCAGAAGATTATGGGCAATAAGCTGGGCGACAACCGCAGGCACACCCCCTGCACGATGATAATCTTCACCAAGATATTCACCTGCCGGCTGAAGATTGACCAGAAGCGGAATATGATGGCCAAATGTCTGCCAGTCATCATTATTCAGCGGCACACCAAGATGACGTGCAATCGCATTCAAATGGATAGGCGCGTTTGTGGAACCACCAATGGCCGAATTTACCACAATCGCATTCTCAAAGGCCTGACGTGTCATAATATCTGTAGGTTTCAGATCTTCCCACACCATATCAACAATCCGCAGGCCGGTCTGATAGGAAATCTGGCCACGTTCGCGATAGGGCGCAGGGATAGCCGCAGACCCCGGAAGCTGCATACCAAGTGCTTCGGCAAGCGAATTCATAGTGGTGGCAGTGCCCATTGTGTTACAATAGCCAGTTGACGGCGTTGACGAGGTTACAAGCTCAAGAAAGCCGTCATCATCAATTTCGCCTGCTGCCATCATCTGGCGGGCTTTCCATACAATCGTGCCAGAGCCTGTGCGCTCACCGTCATGCCAGCCATTCAGCATAGGTCCGACCGACAGCGCAATCGCAGGAATATTCACAGTAGCCGCCGCCATCAGCAGGGCAGGTGTTGTCTTGTCGCATCCGATATTTAGCACCACCCCGTCAATCGGATAGCCATACAGGCTTTCGACAAGTGACAGATATGCCAGATTTCTGTCCAGCATGGCGGTGGGGCGTTTGCCTGTTTCCTGAATAGGAT
>WTJO01000239.1 GCA_011524805.1 Alphaproteobacteria bacterium | reverse complement strand
TGGGGGTATGGTGAAATTGGTAAACACGCTGGATTCAAAATCCTGTGCCGCAAGGCTTCTCGGTTCAAGTCCGAGTACCCCCACCATTACACAACATATCTAAAATCTGCCCCTAGCTGGCCAGCACCGCCAGCATGGCAAGGCCTGATGTCTCCGAAATCAGCTGGACAGCACCGCATATATCGCCTGTCTGGCCACCTATCTGGCGATAGGCAAGCCAGCCTGTGAGGGCAGTTATCACCGCCATAGTGCCAATAATCAAAAGTACATAGGCCGGGGCAAAAAACGACACTGCCAGCACTACCAGCAATGATGGCAACACGGTGGTGAGTGTCCTAGCAGACGCGCCGGCCGCATAATGGTGACCAAGCCCGTCCGGCCGTGCAGGCGGCATTACTGTCAGCACGGAGATCATGAAAAATCTGCTGGCACCGGCAATTACCATCACAGATATAGCAAGCGGCAATGTAACACCCACTGCCCCAAGAGATGATGCCTTGATACCAATCACAATTATCAGCCCAATAACAGCATAGCTGCCAATATGGCTATCTTTCATGATGGCAAGTTTAGCATGTGCATCCTGCCCGCCCCCAAAACCGTCAAGCATATCTGCAAACCCGTCTTCATGTAGCGCGCCGGTAAGCAGCACCCCGCTGCCAATTGCAGCAAAGCTAGACATCATAGCAGGCACACCTGCTATTATAAGACAGGCAAATATCCCATAGACCAGCCCGCCAATCACCATGCCGACAGCTGAAAACGCCCAGAAACATTGGTGTAGCTGAGGCAATGGCTGGGCGATATTTGCAACTGGCAGGCGCGTCAGAAAGCTGATTGCCAGTTGGCATTGTGCATATTTAGCGGTGAAAAACGCCCTCATCTCTGTCATGATGTTGAAATCTCTGCCTGTGCAAAGCTGGCCATGCCATTATGACATGCCATCGCGGCGCGCAAAATCATCAACCCTATTGCCGCCCCGCTGCCCTCACCAAGACAAAGGTCAAGATCAAGCAATGGCTGTTTGCCAAGACAGGATAGCAGTTTCTGATGCCCGGGCTCACGGCTTTTATGTGCTACCAGACAATGAGACAGCATATCGTGAGACATAATATGCAGAGGCGCAACAGCGCTTGTGCAGATAAAACCGTCAAGCATCACAATCTGGCGTGATGCGCGTGCCGCCAGCACAGCCCCGCACAGGGCAGCCTGTTCTCTGCCGCCAAGCTGGCGCAGGATGAACAGCCCCTGTCTGGCTGTGTTCATATCATCTATATTCTGCTGGTGCATACGGGCTGTTGCGCGGTTGACAATCTCGGCCTTTTTCTTGATTTGCGCATCATCTGCACCAGTGCCTCTGCCAACCCACTGGCTGGCATCGCCGCCAAAACAGCCTGCGCATAGCGCAGCAGATATGGTTGAATTACCAATCCCCATCTCGCCAAGAATAACAACATCTGCTGTACTATCTACAGCAGCTGCGCCGATATTTATCGCCTCCAGTAACGCTGCTTCATCCATGGCAGGTGCAACAGAAATATCCCCTGTCGGAACATCAAGAGATAGCGGATGCACTGCCAGTTCAGCATCTGCTAGTGCGGCCAGCTGGTTAATCGCGGCGCCGCCATGCGCAAAATTGGCGACCATCTGGGCGGTTACTTCCTGCGGAAACGGATTTACCCCCTGTGCGCATACCCCATGATTGCCGGCAAATACAAGTGCCTGAGCCCTGTTGATTGACGGACAAATTTCATCTCGCCAGCCAGCCATGAATATTGCCAGCTCTTCAAGCTGGCCAAGTGCTGTTGGCGGCTTTGTAAGCTGTGACTGATGCAGGCGTGCCTGTTCCCGCATTTCTTCATCTGGCTGAGACAATGCCGAAACACTGGCGGCGACATCATTTAACGAAGCAAACATCTTGGTTTTCCCCTGGCAACTTAGAGTTGATACATTCAATTTCCGGACAGTCAGCAGATTATTTTATCTTCACCGGTATCCCTGAGACACTGAGATATACCTGTGAGGCGGCCTGTGCAACCATCTGGTTTAGCTCACCTGCCAAATCCCTGAATTTGCGTGCTTCAGCAGTTTGCGGTACCAGACCTGAGCCTATTTCATTGGTCACCATCACAAGATCAGCCTGCTGTTCCGATATCACCTTAATCAGCCTGTTCATCTCATCGCCAACATCCCGATTATGGTAGATAAGATTATTCAGCCACATGGTCAGACAATCAACCAGCCGCGGGGCATCCCCGTCGGTCTGCACCAGCATATCTGGCAGCTCTAGCGGCGCGTCAACTGTGCGCCAGCCAGCATCCCGTCTAGCGCGGTGACGGTCAATGCGGCTCTGCATCTCATCATCAAAAGGCTCTGAGGTGGCAATGTAAATCACCTTGTTGCCACATGACTGTGCCAGCCTTTCTGCCAGTGCGCTTTTGCCTGAGCGTGCGCCGCCTGTAACCAGAATAATTTCGGCCATCGCCTGTTATCTCCAATATCGTTATACTGGTCTGGCCATTCTGTTCCATAGTCCATAACCAATATAAAATCTGCCATAGCATTAGCCTGACGTGATAGTGTAGTATTTTCTAAACCCGAAGGGCAATATTCCGGATACCCCGTTTGACAGGAACTGCAAGCATAACATGATACTGAACGCCTATCTGGAATTTATTATCCTGAACAGTTTTGTCATGCTCATCGGCTTTGGGCTGGAATGGCTGTTCGGCTGGCCAGCATGGCTATATCGGCATATTGGCCATCCGGTAAGCTGGCTTGGCAGTCTGATAAGCTGGCTTGACAGGGTGCTGAACAGACCAGAATATCCTGCTAGCCTGCGATATGCTGGCGGCATTGCCTGTCTGTTCACTGTCGCAGGAATAAGCGCGACGGCGGGGGCTGGCCTGATGCTTATTCTGCCTCTTTCGGGCTTGGGCATATGTCTGGCAGGTTTATTCAGCTTTCCGATGCTTGCCAGCAAATCACTTGCACAACATGTTCAGGCTGTCGCCACCCCACTACAAAAAGATGATATAGAAGCAGCCAGAGAGGCGGTTGGCATGATTGTAGGGCGGGATGTTACAACGCTTGACGAGGCTGGCATCAGCCGCGCAGCGATTGAAAGTCTGGCTGAAAATACCTCAGATGGCATTGTTGCACCGCTATTCTGGGGGGTGCTGGCCGGCCTGCCGGGGCTGTATCTATATAAGGCTGTCAATACGCTTGATTCCATGATCGGCTATAAAACCGACAAACATGGCGCCTTTGGCTGGGCAAGCGCGCGGTTTGATGATCTGGTGAATTTGCTTCCTGCACGCCTATGCGGCCTGTTATTCTGCCTAACGTCTCAAAACCGTCTTAACAGCATAGGGCAGATGTGGGCTGAGGCTGGCCAGCATCGCTCGCCAAATGCAGGCTGGCCTGAATCTGCAGTTGCGTCCAGCCTTGAAATCCAGCTGTCAGGCCCCCGTATATATCACGACCATGTCACAACAGATGCCATCATTAACCCGTCTGGCAGAATAGCCCGAAAAGAAGATATCGGGCGGGCACTTGCGCGCTTCAGGCAGGTGATGATATTGATCTGCATCCTGCTTATCGCCACAGCTTCTGGAGCCGCCCTAATATGACAGACCCTATTGAGCATGGCGGCAATCTTGATATGGCCATATCCAGCTATGGCGGGGCGCGTGAGAACTGGTGCGATCTGTCTACAGGCATTAATCCGCTTGCCTATCCGTTCACAGCGCCATCTGCCGACAGCCTGACCCGTTTGCCAGACAGACATGATATAGACAGGCTGGAGAAAGCGGCAGCCAGCTATTATCAGCCAGGCGATGCATCAGATATTCTTGCTGTGGCTGGCGCACAGACAGGACTCAGCCTGCTAGCGCCATTTCTGGCAGAAAAACTGGCACAGGAACACTCAGCCACGCCAGCTGTGGCGATTCTATCACCTACCTATAATGAATATGCACGATGTTTTGCACGCGCCGGCATGGCTGTATCAGAGGTCACAGACATAGATGCGCTATATGGCGCAGAACTGGCTGTTATCTGCGCGCCAAATAACCCGACCGGCACACAGATAGGCACTGATGCACTAGCAGAGATTGCCCGCCATGCTGATATGGTATTGCTAGATGAAAGTTTTGCCGATGTTGCAGATACGCCATTATATTGTGCTGAAACACTGCCTGCAGAAAATATCATATGCCTGAAATCTTTCGGCAAATTTTTCGGGCTTGCCGGAGTCAGGCTGGGCTTTGTGATCAGCACGCCGGACTATATCTCGGCATTACGGGACGCAGCAGGGCCATGGCCAGTCTCCGGCATGGCGATTGAGATAGCAACACAGGCTTTTGCTGATAGCAGGTGGCATAAAGATACTTGTGTTAGACTGCGCCAGCTATCTCAGGAAATGGACGAAATGGCCATATCGGCCGGCCTGTCGCTGGCAGGTGGCACGCCCCTATTCAGGCTATATCACTGCGCTGATGCCCGCGCGCTTCAGCATCATCTGGCACAACATCATATCTGGACGAGATGCTTCTCATACGCGCCTGAATGGATCAGGCTTGGCATCATGCCGCCAGACCATATGCCGCGTCTTGCCAGCGCCTTTGCTAGCTGGCCAGACTGATTAGCCTGTCAATATCAAGTGAGCGTTCAAGATGGGCAGCCAGCTCTGAGAGTGTATCATCGATCTGCTGCTCATAATCTAGAGCCCCGGCGTTATCAAAAGAGATATCTCCCAGTCCGGCCAGAATATGATGCCTGAAACTGTCATCACTAAACATGCCATGCAGATAGCATCCCCATATTCTGCCACAGGGGCTGATGGCACCATCGTCTCGCTCTGCCCCGCCAGACAGGATGCGCATTACGGGCCGCGCTGTATCAGCGCCCGTAGTGCGGCCAATATGAATTTCATAGCCGCTAATCTGGGTGCCAGAGCCAAGATGGGTGGCGCCTACCTGAGCAAGCTGTTTATCGGCTGTCATCTCTGTGCTGATATCCAGAAAGCCAAGCCCGTCAATCTCTGAGAGGCTACTCTCAATAAGCTGGGGGTCGGTGATACGGCGACCCAGCATCTGATAACCGCCGCAAATACCAATAATATGGCCACCCCGTCTGTAATGCGCCATTAAATCTATGTCCCAGCCCTGCTCTCTGATAAAGGTCAAATCGGCAATTGTGGATTTGCTGCCCGGAATGATAACCAGATCAGCATCAGCAGGAACGGGCTGGCCAGCCTCAACCATACTCAGCCGAACATCCGGCTCGTGAATAAGCGGGTCAAGATCGTCAAAATTGGCAATCCTTGACAGCCTCAGACAGACAATATGAAGATTGCGCGCGCTATCTGTCCGGCCAGACAGCCTGTCCTGCGCCTTATGGGCGATATCCATGCCATCTTCTGCTGGCAATTTCCACTGGCTGGCAAAATAGGGCACAACCCCGAAACCCTGCCAGCCCGTAATCTGTTCTATCTGCTGATAGCCATCATCAAACAGACTTACATCCCCTCTGAATTTATTGATGATAAAGCCGCTTATCAGGCTGGCATCTTGATCTGAAATCACCTGTTGTGTGCCGACTATCTGGGCAATCACCCCGCCCCTGTCTATATCGCCAATCAGGATAACAGGAATCTCTGCTGTCTGGGCAAATCCCATATTGGCAATATCGCCTGCCCGCAGATTGATTTCGGCAGGACTGCCCGCCCCCTCGACCAGCACTAGATCATGTGCTGATTCAAGCCGCCTGAAACTATCCATTACATAGCTCATTAGCTGAGGTTTAAGCTGACTATATTCACGTGCCTTTGCAGTCGCAAAACGTCTGCCCTGCACAATCACCTGCGCGCCTGTCTCGCTCTCTGGCTTTAATAGCACAGGGTTCATATCTGTGTGGGCAGGCAGATAGGCGGCACGTGCCTGCAATGCCTGCGCTCTGCCAATCTCGCCACCATCTGAGGTAACAGCAGCATTATTTGACATATTCTGGGGCTTGAAGGGCGCAACAGACAGTCCGCGAAGATGCAGGGCACGACATAAGCCTGCTACCAGAAGCGATTTTCCGACCGAAGAGCCCGTGCCCTGAAACATGATAGCAGGCATATTGCTTACCCTATGTTAAAACTCAACGCCTTTTTGCGCCTTGATGCCTGATTTGAACGGATGTTTCAGCAGGCTCATTTCTGTCACCATATCAGCCAGTTCGATAAGCTCTTCCTTTGCGTTCCGGCCAGTTAGCACAACATGGGTCATCTCAGGCTTATGCGTCAGCAGAAAGCTGACAACATCATCTATATCCAGATAGTCATATCGCAAGGCAATATTGATCTCGTCCAGTAGCACAAACCCGATCTCGGGGTCGAGAATCATCTGCTTTGCTGCTTCCCATCCTGCCTGTGCTGCCTGAATATCTCTCTGTCTGTCCTGAACTTCCCAGGTAAAGCCCTCGCCTGAGACGATAAATCTGCATTTATCTGCAAAATGTTCTGTCAAAAATTTCCGCTCGCCTGTCTGCCATGTGCCTTTGATAAATTGCACCACGCCGCAGGGAATATCATGGGCAATACAGCGCATAATCATGCCAAAACCAGACGATGATTTACCTTTGCCTGCCCCTGTATGAACGATAATCAGCCCTTTCTCTTCTGTTATGGACTGCATCATCTTATCGCGCGCCGCCTTGATTTTTTTCATCTTCTGCGCATGGCGGATATCTTTTTCTGATTCTGCGCCAGCCTTGTTCTCGTCTGCGGACATGGCTATCTCTCCTGTGTCAATTCTGAGCCTGCATGCGGCAATAGATATATCAGCCGGGGCTAATTTTCTGGCGGCCTTTGCCTGATGGGTTCAACATAAGGTCGGATTCTGCCTAGTATAAACAAACAGGTCTTTTATAGATAGACCAGAGACGCTAGAGTTAGACAATATTTTTTTCACTTCCGTCTTGAGGGGTTTGTCCTGTGTGCTGAACAGGCAAAAAATACAAAAAGGACTATCTGATGCATACACTCTCAAAACTTCCTGTAACAGTGATTACAGGTTTTCTGGGTTCAGGAAAAACCACCTTGATAAGCGAGCTTATCCGGTCTGGTGGTGACAGGCGGCTGGCAGTGATTGTCAATGAATTTGGCGATGTTGGTGTGGATGGCGAGATTCTGAAAAGCTGTGCGATTCCGAACTGCCCTGAGGAAAATATCGTCGAGCTTGCAAATGGCTGTATCTGCTGCACGGTTGCTGATGATTTTATCCCAACAATTGAAGCGCTGATGACCCTTGACCCTCTGCCTGACCATATTTTGATCGAAACATCCGGACTGGCTCTGCCAAAACCGCTATTAAAGGCATTTGACTGGCCGGCCATCCGCTCGCGGATTACCGTAGACGGGGTGGTAGCGCTGGCTGACGCAGAGGCTGTTGCAACTGGCCGCTTTGCAACCGATGTTGCGGCTGTTGATGCACAAAGGCTGGCAGATGACAGCCTTGATCATGACACGCCCCTATCAGAAGTATTTGAAGACCAGCTTAACTGTGCTGATCTGGTATTACTGACAAAGCCTGATCTGGCAGGCGAAGCGCAATGCGCACAGGCGCGCCAGATAATTTCCGACAGCTCTGCCAGAACCCTGCCTGTGATTGAAGTATGTGATGGTAAGGTGGATATGAATATCCTGCTGGGACTAGAGGCCGAAGCAGAATCAGATCTTGATGCCAGACCCTCTCATCATGACGGGGTGCCAGAACATGACCATGAAGATTTTGATTCAACCATCATCGAGCTAGGTGAAATTGACGATCCTGACAGGCTGGTAGAGGCAATCACCAGACTGGCCGAAACCCACAAAATCTTGCGTGTAAAAGGGTATGCGGCTGTTACAGATAAGCCAATGCGTCTGTTAATTCAGGCGGTAGGCAGCAGAATCCGCACCCAGTATGACAGGATGTGGCAGGCAGGCGAGGCCAGAACAACACGGCTTGTTGTGATCGCTGAACATGATGATATAAAGCCTGACGAGATTCGCTCTATTCTGAAGGGATAGCAGATAACAAGATGCATCTGGTATTTGTTGAACAACATGGGCTGGAAGAAACACAGACAGCTATTGATCTTGACCAGAGCCCGGCAGAGCTGGTGGTTCTGTCATTTTCAGATAGCGATCTAACAGCCTTTGCGGCGGCATGGCACACCGCAAAATCGGCAGAACCGGATTTTCCCAGCCTGCGGCTAGCCAATCTGAACCAGCTTACCCATCCGCTATCAGTCGATATTTATCTGGAAAAAACACTGCGCCATGCTGCGGCCATTCTGATCAGGCTTATTGGCGGGGTGCCTTACTGGTCTTATGGTCTGGCACAGCTAAAAATGCTGGCAGATAAACACAAGATCGCGCTTGCTGTTCTGCCGGCAGACGGGCGCATTGACACCCAGCTTGATGACTATTCAACTCTGCCAGTATCAACACTTCGGCGGCTATCAGCCTTATGTGAGGGAGGCGGCGAACTTTCTGCCAGAGCGGCGCTGGCGCAACTGGCGATGGCAGGTGGGCTATATGCACAGCCTGTCAGACGGGCACGCCAGATTGGCAATGTTGGATACTGGCATCCGGATTTCGGGGTAAGCTGTCCTGTATTGCCAACACCCGCAGATGAAGATAAGCCGCATCTTGCGATTATATTTTACAGATCATTTGCACTTGCCGCAGATACCGCGCCAATTGCCGCCCTGTATGCCCGTTTCTGCGAGATGGGCTATCATGTCACTGCCTGTTTTGTGCCTTCTTTGAAGGCGCCTGATGCGGCTAACTGGCTCCAGCATCAGCTTGATTTCTGCCAGCCTGATGTGATTGTAAATGCCACGTCATTTTCGGGCAGGCGTGGGGATAAACCGTCTGTGCTTGAGCTTGCAGATGTGCCTGTGTTCCAGATTGCCCTGTCTACCGCCTCAGAGCAATTATGGGCAGACTCATCGCGTGGGCTTTCGCCGGCGGATATGGCCATGCATATTGTCCTGCCTGAGGTGGATGGACGCATTTTCGCTGGGGTGGCCTCTTTCAAGCAGAAAACACAGCCAGACACAGCGCTTCAGTTCAGCCCTGTAATGCACCAGCCCAATCTTCAACAGATTGACAATATAGCCAGCAAAATTGATAGCTGGACAAACCTTGCCAGACAGCAGGATAGCCATCACACTGATAGCAACCACAAAAAGATAGGGCGCAAGCCGGCAATTATCCTGTCATCCTATCCCGGCAAGCCATGGCAGATAGCCCATGCGGTCGGGCTTGACGGGCTGGCCTCTGCCGAGGCTATTCTGGCCGATAATGGCTTTACAGACAGACCTGAGGTGCCGCTTGCCAATAGTCTGCCTGAGGCGCAAATCACATGGCCTGTTGATGCCTATCTATCTGCCTTGGACAGGTTGCCGGAAACACTGAGACAGGCTGTGTTCGGCGCATGGGGCGAAGTTGATACAGACCCGCATGTATGGGCGGGCGCATTCCACTTTACTGCCGAATGGCGCGGCGATGCGCTGGTTGCGGTTCAGCCAGAAAGAAGCGAGCCAAAGCTGAAGAAAGATAGTTATCATGATCTGGCACGCACGCCGCCACATCATTATGTTGCGTTCTATTTATGGCTATCGCGTCACTCAGGCTGTGACTGCATGGTACATATTGGTGCACATGGCACGCTGGAATGGCTGCCTGGCAAGGCGGTTGCGCTGTCGGGGACATGCTGGCCTGAAGTGCTGGCCGGACAGATGGCAGTAATTTATCCCTTTATTGTGAATGACCCGGGCGAGGCGGCACAGGCCAAAAGACGCATATCTGCTGTGACAATTGGGCATTTGCCGCCGCCGCTTGTCACTGCTGGCACACAGGAAAAATTCAGCAGGCTTGAAGCCTTGCTTGACGAGTTTTCAAATGCTGACGGGCTTGACCCGAAACGGCGTGACAGGCTGATGACAGATATTCAGGATGAGGCAGAACAGATCGGGCTAGCGCAGGATTTAGGCCTTGATGAGGCGTGCAACGAAGCAGACAGCCTGCAACGTATCGACCAGTTTGTCTGTGATGTAAAAGATAGCCAGTTTACCTCTGGGCTGCATATTTTCGGGCGCAGCGCAGCTATCGACATTGCGGATATTGATGGGGATGAAAATGCCCATGCCGAACGACATGGCATGGCACGCGCCCTTGCCGGTAAATCTGTTTCGGCAGGTCCTGCCGGCTCACCCTATCGGGGACGGACAGATATTTTACCTACCGGCAGGAATCTTTTTGCGGTTGACCCGCTATCTGTGCCGACCAAATCAGCCTATGCGCAGGGTGTAAAGCTGGCAGATGAATTTATCCGCCGCCATCTTCAGGATCATGGTGAGTATCCTGAAAAGCCGGTAATTGATTTATGGGGTTCACAATCGATGCGCACCGCAGGCGAAGAATTTGCCATGGCATTGCATCTTCTGGGAGTGCGGCCTGTATGGGCAGAGAAAACACAGCGTGTTGACGGGTTCGAGATTCTGCCAACTGCCCTTCTGGACAGGCCACGTATGGATGTTACCTTGCGGGTCTCAGGTCTGTTCAGAGATATTTTCCCTACCCTGATGAGCCTATTTGATGCCGCGATTGACGCGCTTGCAAAGCGCGAGGAAACATCTGACTGGAATCCGTTTGCAGGGCAGCTCCCTGACCCGCGCATTTTCAGCCCTGCCCCCGGCCATTACGGCATGGCCATGGACACGGCGCTTGACGATATGGGCGAAAGTGGCAGACAGGCCGCCGCCGATGCATGGCTGGCCGCATCAAGCTGGGCATTTCAGGGTGGTGAATTTAACTATAACCATCAGGCCATATCAGACAGGGTTGCCAGCGCAGACAGCTTTATCCATCTTCAGGATCTGGCCGAAACCGACCTGCTTGCCGCCAGAGACTATGCCGCACATGAAGCTGGATTTATGGCGGCAAACACCTTGTTTGGCGGTTCTGCCTCTGCCTATCATATTGACAATATTGACCCCGAAAACCCGACAGCGCGAACCCTGCAGGAAGAGCTGGCACGTGTTGTATATGCCCGCGCTGCCAATCCTGAGTGGATTAGTTCAATGCGTCCGCATGGTTTTAGAGGCGCTGCAGAAATCGCCGCCACATTAGAACATATGGCCAGTTTTGCCAATCTGACAGGCATGGTAGGTGACCATCTGTTTGACCAGTTTTTTGACCAGACACTTGGCAATGACGAGGTAACCTCGTTTCTGAGGGCTGAGAATTACGATGCCTATCTTGCTATCTGTGATGTCTTTTCAGCATTATATGACCATAATCTGTGGAAGAGCCGCCGCAATACCCATATTGACAGATTGCAGAGCCTCACACAGGCAAACACAGGAGAGCAGGTGGCATGACAGCAGACCAGATGATTAAAGGCTGGTGCCCGACAACCAGAAAGCCTATGCCCTCTGGTGACGGGCTGTTAATGCGGCTGAAGCCTGAACATCACCGGCTTACCATTGAACAGGTAGGCGTGATTTGTGATATGGCAGACCAGCTAGGCTCCTCTCTGCTTTCCTTCACAAACAGAGCCAATCTGCAAATTCGCGGGCTGAGCGAACCAGAATATGACCAGCTGATCACCAGCTTTATATCGCATCAGATAATTCCAGAAGACACGCCACTGGATGAAGAGCTGAATTTGATGGTATCGCCTTTCTACCAGCGCGGTGACCTGACCTGCCAGCTAGCAGGTGAATTGCGTGCCCGTGTTGGTGAATTGCCAGCCCTGCCCTCTAAATTTGGCTTTGCGATCGATCTTGGCAAGGTAGCGGTTCTGCGCCCCTATTCGGCGGATATACGGCTTGAGAGATATGATGATGACCAGCTTATCCTCTTGGCGGATGGTGCCTTTTCGGGCGTGGTATGTTCTGCCGAAACCGCGATTGATCAACTCATTGCCCTCTGCCATTTCTATATCGCTACCAAAAGAGGCATGCAGCGCAGAATGGCGCGGTTTGTAAAGGACGGCATGCTGTCTGACGCATGGCAGATACAGCCACGTCCTGAAAATAGCGATGAGCACGCTATTTCTGCACCGTCCGATATCAGCTATGGCGATAATCAGGCAGGCCAGCTTGTCGGCATCGCCCTTGGCAGGATTGAGGCTGGCCAGCTAAAATCTGCATTGCTGGCCTCAGGTGCCTCTGCAATCAGGCTAACCCCCTCACACCTTATCCTGCTTGAGGGCGTGACAGGCTTTCACCATGAATATCTGATTACAGATAAAGATGACCCATGGCTGAAGATGAAAGCCTGTGCCGGTGCGCCATATTGCGCATCAGCCTTTATCGACACAACTCAGATTGCCTCTCTGCTGGCTTCAACGCCTGCCGAGCTGATTCATATTTCAGGCTGTGCCAAGGGCTGTGCGCACACAAACAGGGCAGATATTTCGGTCATTGGCCAGGATGACCAGATAAATGTTATCAGGGGCGGTTATGCTTGGGATGATCCTATCTTGACGCCAGTGCCACTTGACCAGCCGGAACAGATTCTGGACAGGCTGGCACCTGATACGCCAGAAGATACACAACCGCCTGCTGAAGATGCCGAAGAAGATAGCGAAATTCCGGCAATATATCATTATGAAAAAGACGGGGCGGCGATTTATACAGAATCCTTTGCCATCATCAGAAGCGAGGCCGCCCTATCTGGTTTTACGCCGGAAGAAGAACAGGTTGCGGTGCGCATGATACATGCCGCAGGCATGGTTGAGCTGGCACCTTTTATCCGGTTTTCACCTGACTTTGTGAGCGCCGCCAGAACAGCGCTGAATGATGGTGCGCCCATTTTCTGTGACGCACGAATGGTAAGTGAGGGAATAACACGCGCCCGCCTGCCACAGGAAAACCAGATTATCTGCACCCTGCATGATGACCGCACCCGCCCGCTTGCCCTTGAGATGGGCAATACCCGTTCTGCTGCCGCGCTGGAATTATGGCGCCCTCAGCTAGCTGGTGCGCTGGTAGCGATTGGCAATGCGCCAACTGCATTATTTCATCTGCTGAATATGTTGAAACAGCCTGACTGCCCGCGGCCTGCCGCAATTATTGGCTGTCCTGTTGGCTTTGTCGGTGCAGCAGAGAGCAAACAGGCACTGGCACAAGAATATCCTGTTCCCTTCTGCATCGTAGATGGCAGGCTGGGCGGTAGCGCAATTACTGTTGCCGCCATCAATGCCGTTGCCAGCACAAAAGAATAGCCATAGCTGATGACAGATAAAACCAGAAGACAAGGTAGAATCATCGGAGTGGGGCTTGGCCCGGGCGCGATTGATCTGCTGAGTGTCAGGGCTGACAGACTGCTCAGGGATGCTACCCATATTGCCTATTTCAGAAAACAGGGCGCAGCTGGCAGAGCCAGAACACTGGTCGCGCCCATTATTGATGAAACGGCACCAGAAGAATATGCAATGGAATATCCGGTCACGACCGAAATTCCGTTAAGTGACCCGCGCTATAACCAGCTTCTATCTGAATTTTATGATAGCTGTACCGGCCATATTGCCAGCCTGTCCAATGCTGGCCATGACGTGATTATCCTGTGCGAGGGTGACCCGTTTTTCTATGGCTCTTTCATGCATCTGTTCACCCGTCTTCAGGCAGATTATCCTGTTGAGGTAGTGCCCGGCATAACAGGCATGTCTGCGGCATGGACAGCGACTGGCCTGCCCATGACATGGGGCGATGATGTGATGACTGTGCTGATGGGCACAATGGACATAACAAAGATGCGTGATGCGCTGGCAATCGCAGATGCGGTAGTAATTATGAAAATTGGCCGCCATTTCAAGAAAATCGCAGGGCTG
Organism: Alphaproteobacteria bacterium; assembly: GCA_011524805.1. Taxonomy (GTDB): domain Bacteria; phylum Pseudomonadota; class Alphaproteobacteria; order Puniceispirillales; family Puniceispirillaceae; genus WTJO01. The sequence goes on along the minus strand of WTJO01000239.1, from coordinate 9,634 downwards.
TTAGAAGAAACAGGGCTGGCCAGCCGCGCCTATATTGTCTGCTATGCCGCGATGGCAGATGAGACTATTTACAGACTGTCAGACTATAGCGAAGACAGACTGCCCTATTTTTCCATTATCGTGATCCATGGTCAGGGGCGCAGACCATGACAGGCACCATCATTATCGCCGGTCTTGGCCCCGGTGCAGACGATATGATAACCCCGGAAGTGCGAAACGCGATAAATAGCGCAACAGATATTATCGGCTATATCCCGTATGTTGCCCGAATTGCCCCGCGCGCCGGGCTGAGCCTGCATCCCTCTGACAACACAGAAGAGCTGGACAGAGCTGCCCATGCGTTCGAACTGGCGGCCAACGGACATAGGGTTGTGATTGTATCATCTGGCGACCCGGGCGTGTTTGCAATGGCGGCGGCGGTCTTTGAAGTGCTTGAGACAGCTTCTGAAGCCTATAAGGCGATTGATATTCAGGTTCTGCCCGGTATCACCGCGATGCTGGCGGCGGCGGCGGCCTGTGGTGCGCCACTTGGTCATGATTTCTGCTGTATTAATCTTAGCGATAATCTGAAGCCATTTTCGCTAATTGAAAAACGTGTCAGCCTCGCCCTTGAGGGGGATTTTGCGATGGCCTTTTATAATCCGCGCTCAAAAAGCAGGCCACACGGATTTGAGAAGATTCTTGCGCTGTTACAGGCGCGCACTTCGCCTGACCAGCTGATTATCTTTGCCCGTGCTGTCAGTACAAAAGCGCAGGAAATTACAATTACCAGCATCGCCGAGGCACAACCAGACATGGCAGATATGCGCACTGTGGTGATTGTGGGGGCTAAGGCAACCCGTACCATTGAGACACCCGACAGGCGCTATATCTTCACGCCCCGTTCTTCACCCAGTCAATAACCTGTTCTGGCGCATAAAATTCGGTGCGCGCGGGATAGGCTGGCCTGTCTATCATCACCACATCAAGCCCAAGCGTTCGCGCAGCATCCAGCTTTGCCCGCGCGCCTGTACCGCCTGAATTTTTGCAGATAATCGTGTCAATCTGGCAGCGCTGTAATAGCGCCAGATCAGAGTCATACGAAAATGGCCCACGCGAGATTTCCATATCAAAGTTTGCAAAATGCGGCGGACTGTCAGGGGCATCTACCAGCCTCAATAGGAAATAATGCTGGCGTAACGGCTCAAATATAGACAGATTCTGCCTGCCTATGGCCAGCATGACCCGCAAGGCGGATCTATCAAGCCATCTAGCCGCCTCATCAACAGATGCCACATGATGCCAGCTATCCTGTAGCTCAGCCTGCCATTGAGGGCGGGTCAATGCACAATAGCGTACAGAGGCTATTTTTGCTGCCGAGATCGCATTCTGGCTGATTTGCGCCGCAAACGGGTGGGTGGCATCAATTATATGTGTTACCTGATGAGCATGCAGATACGCCACCATTCCGTCAACGCCGCCAAACCCGCCAATGCGCATTTCAAGCGGTTGAGGTTTGACTCTTCTGACCCTTCCAGCATAAGACAGAATAGCGCTTATCTGTTCTGTGGCGACAGCATGCGCACATGCACTGGCTTCACTAGTGCCCCCAAGAATAAGAAGGTGTGGTTTCATGACTGATACCCCATGGCTGACCATTATTGGACTTCATGAAGACGGGCTGGAAGCATTGTCTTCTGATGCTGTTATATGCCTGAATGAGGCTGATGTCATCATGGCACCACAACGCCACCTGTCTCATCTGAACAATGTAGCGCCAACAGTAGCACTGAAACCCGATATTGATATAGTTGAATGGCCTGTGCCCTATGACACAGGCATCAGCCAGTTGCTTGCAATGCGGGGGCGACAGGTTGTGGTGCTGGCTTCTGGTGATCCGTTTCATTATGGCGCAGGCACCTCTATCACCCGTCACCTAGGCGCAGATGAATGGCAATGTTTCCCTGCACCATCCAGCTTTTCGCTGATTGCCTCTGCGCTGGGATGGCCGTTAGAGATAACTCCGCAGATAGGGCTGCATGCAAGAGCGGTTGAAACGCTATGTCCCTATCTGGCAGACAAGGCCCGTATTATTGTTCTGCTCCGCGACAATGCCGCCATTACGCTATTGGCAGAATATTTGACCGCTCAGGGATTTGGCGATAGCATCTGTCATATTTTCAGCCAGCTTACAACAACACAGAACAGCTATATCAGCCATCAGGCAGCAGATATATCTGACCAGCAATTTGACCCTCCCCTTGCGGCAGGAATTGAACTGGTATCAGCGCGGCCATCCATGCCGCTTGCCTCAGGCAGGCCAGATGAGCTGTTTATCCATGACGGGCAAATCACAAAACAGCTAATCCGCGCCATGACTCTGTCTGTGCTAGCCCCGAGAGCTGGCCAGCATCTGCTAGATATCGGCTCTGGTTCTGGCTCTATTGCATGTGAATGGATGCTTACCCACCCGAGCCTTACTGCGACTGCGGTTGAGATCAGGGCTGACAGAGCAGAAACCATAGCCGGCAATGCCGCACAGCTTGGGCTGGACAGGCTTGAGCTGATCACAGGCGATATTTCAGACCATCTTGAGATGGTTGACAAAGCAGATACGGTCTTTATCGGCGGCGGGCTGACGGCAGAATTGCTTGATGCTGTCTGGGACAGGCTGGGCGCTGGCAGGATGCTGGTTATCAATGCAGTCACGGCAGAAAGCGAAGCGCTGGTCATATCCGCCCATGGCCGGTATGGCGGCAAGATGAGCAAAATTGAGCTATCTGATCTAGCGCCCATCGGGCGCAAACATGGCTGGAAATCACGCTATCCGATTGTGCAATGGGTGGTCACAAAACCGGCCGGAGGGACAGGCCGGTGACCAGCCCCGTTCGACCAGACACAACACCCATTATGATAGCAGGGTTCGGTTTCAGACACACTGCAACATCTAGCAGCTTTGCAAGCCTGCTTGCCACAACAGGCTATGGCGACAGAATAGATAAAATCGCTGTCCCTGCGGACAAGGCCAGCCATCCCGAATTTCTGCGCTTCTGTGCTGATACAGGGGTCGAGATAATCTCAATTGACCAGCATCAGATAGCGCAGATTCATACACCTAGCCAGTCAGAGGCAAGCCGACAATATCGTGATACAGGCAGTGTCTGCGAGGCAGTTGCATTATGTGCGGCTGGTGCAGATAGTGTTATTATCTGCCGCAAGATAATATCTGATGACAGGCTGGCAAGCTGTGCTATCTCTGCCTCTTCAAAGCAGATACAGCACAAAGATCACAAGACAGAAGAGAGCAGAAGATGACAGTGCATTTTATCGGTGTCGGCCCCGGCGCAGCAGATCTGATCACCTTGCGGGCACGCAATATCATTGCCGCCAGCCCTGTCTGTCTATATGCAGGCTCGCTTATCCCCGAAGAGATATTATCGCATTGCCCTGATGATGCTGAATTGATTAACAGCGCACCGCTTGATCTGGACGAGATTGAACAGGTTTTTCGCACCGCACATGAAAAGGGGCAGGATGTAGCCAGATTACATTCGGGCGACATGTCGATATGGTCGGCACTGGCTGAACAGATTGACAGGCTGAAACAGCTGGATATTCCCTATGATGTCACCCCCGGCGTGCCAAGTTTTGCAGCAAGTGCGGCAGCGCTCGGAGTTGAGCTGACCGTGCCTTCCATTGTACAGTCTGTGGTGCTGACCCGTACCTCGGGGCGCGCCTCCTCAATGCCTGAAGCAGAAACGCTCGAAGCGTTTGCCAGCACAGGTGCAACCCTTGCTATCCATCTATCTATCCATGTGCTGGGCGAGCTGGTAGACAGGCTTATTCCCTTTTACGGAGCAGATTGCCCCTGCGCAGTTCTGTATCGTGTAAGCTGGCCGGAAGAGCAGATTTTTACTGCCAGACTTGACCAGATTGCCAGTCTTGTAGATGGCCAGATTGAACGCACAGGGCTGGTGCTGGTTGGCAAAGCACTGGATATATCGGACTTCACCCCCTCATCATTATATGCGTCAGATTATGATAGACGCTTCAGGCCTGCCTCTGCCCGCCAACTTGCCTCAGAGATAGCCAATAAGGATGAAACAGATGGCCGTTAAGACAGGGCTTATCATCACCGCGCCAAGTTCGGGCACTGGCAAGACAACTGTCATGCTTGGCCTGCTCAGGCTGTTGCGCAGGCGCGGCCTTGCCATTCAGCCCTACAAGTCCGGCCCTGATTATATTGATCCTGCCTTTCATCAGGCCGCCTCAGGCACGCCATCTTTCAATCTTGACAGCTGGGCAATGCGCCCCGAATTGCTGGACAGGATTGCCGCAATATCGGCGCATGCCGATATGGTGGTGGCCGAAGGCTCAATGGGGCTGTTTGACGGGGTTGCAAAAACGGGTGCTACCGGCACAGGCGCAAGCGCTGAGATAGCGATGCGGTTTGGCTGGCCTGTCGTGCTGGTGGTTGATGTATCTGGTCAGGCGCAATCTGCGGCGGCGGTGGCACTTGGCTTTCGTGATTATCTCTCAGGTCTGCCCTTTGCAGGGGTGATTCTGAACCGTGTTGCCAGCCCCCGACATGAAGCACTGGCGCGGCGCGGTATGGAACTGCATAATATCCCTGTGCTTGGCTGTCTGCCAAAGCGTGGTGATCTGGTACTGCCTGAACGTCATCTTGGGCTTATTCAGGCTGTTGAGCATCCTGATCTGGAAACGGCGATTGATGGCTATGCTGATTTTGTCGAACCGCATATTGATCTGGATGCACTCATGCAGGCCGCTGCATCATCAACCAGCCATGCAAATACCACAGACAGCGCTACAGATTTTAGCCAGATTGCCCCGCCTGCCCAGAACATTGCGCTAGCACAGGATGAGGCATTTTCATTTACCTATCCGCATCTTCTGGAAAGCTGGCGTCAGCAAGGCGCTGAAATTACGCCCTTCTCGCCGCTTAATGATGAATGCCCGAAAAAAGATGCTGATCTTATCTGGCTGGCTGGCGGCTATCCCGAATTGCATGGCGGCAGGCTGGCACAGGCGACAAGCTGTTTTGATGCCATCCGCAATCATGCAGAAACCAAAGCAGTGCATGGCGAGTGTGGCGGCTATATGGTGCTGGGCGAAGGGCTAATTGACAAAGAAGGAGAGCGCCACAAAATGCTGGGGCTTCTGGGGCTTGTAACCAGTTTTGAAACACGCAAATTCCATCTGGGCTACAGGCTGGCCACCCCTGTAACAACCGCCCCCGCGCTTCGGCAATATAGCGCGCTAAGGGGGCATGAATTTCATTATTCTTCTATTATCGAGCAGCCAGATACAGCGCTGTTTTCAGTAACAGATGCCAATGGGCAGATAGTCGCAGAAACAGGCTCGGTAAGAGCGCAGGTGTCAGGCACTTTCTTTCATCTGATAGCTGAGGCATAATCATCAGGGTTGAAGATGGATAAAACTGAACAGACCAAACATATCAAGACAATTGTCAGCTTTGTAAGTTCGGGGCCGGGCGATCCGGGCCTGTTGACCCTGAATGCTGTGGACAGGCTGAAACATGCAGATGCGGTGCTGTTTGATGATTTATCGGCAGGTCCTATCCTGAGCTATGCAAGGAAAGGTGCTGATCTGGTCGGGGTCGGCAAACGGGCGGGCAGGCCATCTCCAAAACAGTCAAATGTCAGCAGGCTGCTTGTGGATTATGCAAAGCAGGGCGGCAGAATTGTTAGACTGAAATCTGGCGATAGCGGTATTTTCGGGCGGCTTGAAGAAGAAATTATGGCGCTTCGGCAGGCAGGTATCGAATATGAAATTATTGCTGGCGTGCCCTCGGCCTGTGCCGCTGCCGCTGCCGCCGGTATTCCACTGACACGCAGGCTGACAGCACGTAGGGTACAATTTATCACTGGCCATGATGTAGATGGCCAGCTGCCTGAAGATATGAATATTGCCGCGCTGTGTGATGCATCAGCAACAACCGTGCTATTTATGGGCAAGCGCACGTTTGCAAAACTGTCCAGCCTACTGATTGAAACAGGGCTGTCGCCAGATACTCCTGCGATACTGGCAGAAGCTGTATCTACGCCTGACCAGCGTCTGATATCCATGGGCATAGCAGAGCTGGCACAATTTCTTGACAGCCATAATAGCAGCCAGCCTGCGCTGATTTTCTATGGCGCATTAAGCACCCTGCTTTCAGATGATGTCAGCATTTTTCAGCCTGAGATTTCAGGGGCAGATACACAGAAAGCTGGCGAATGATGAAATTATTTCTGGTAGGGTGCGGCACAGGCAATCCTGATCATATCACCATGGAGGGGCTGAAGGCACTGCGCGCCGCACAGCTTATCCTGCTGCCCGTAAAAGGCACACGGAAATCTGCACTTGCAGATATTCGGCGCGAGATTCTGACTACTCATCTCGGAACGGACGCACCCCAAATTCAGACTTTCGAAATTCCTTCACGCGAGCCAGATATCCCCTATCAACAGGCTGTGCTGCGCTGGCATGACGAGATTGCGCACAGATGGCAGGCCGCACTTACAAAAGCATCATCCCCTGAGAAGGTGGCACTGATGATATGGGGCGACCCGTCACTTTATGATAGCGCTATCCGGATTGCAGAACGGCTTAGACCTGTGCCCGAAATACAGGTAATTCCGGGTATCAGCGCTATTCAGGTACTTACCGCCGCCCATAAAATTCCGCTGAATAGGCTGGCAGGCGATATTACCATCATGACAGGCCGTAATCTGCGCGAAACCGGCATTGATGACAGTATTGATAATGTTGTTGTGATGCTGGATGGTGAAACATCATTTACCACCCTGCCCGCCGATGCATTTGATATTTACTGGGGCGCCTATCTTGGCATGACAGAACAGATATTGCTGTCCGGCAGGCTGGCAGATATTGCAGACGAGATTATCCATTTGCGGGCTGAGGCACGCTCCAGACATGGCTGGATAATGGATAGCTATCTTTTGCGACGCAGACCATAATGCACCGCTGTTGTTTCAGGCAGAATAATTCACATAACCAATAGCACACTGCCCTGATGGCGTTACCGCTATTCTGGTTACAGACAGCTCGTCAATAGTGAATTTCAGCCCTGCCTGCGGGTGATGTAACGCCCAGCCGAGCGCCGCACGAATAACCCCTGCATGTGCCATGATGCCAATCGTTTTTCCTGTTGCCTGAGGGTAATATTCTTCCAGCACGGCCGAAACGCGCTGATATAAATCGTTAAAACTTTCACCTTCGGGAGGCGCAAAGCCCAGCAATGCGTCATCTGATAGCTCGCCAATATCCGGCAAATCGCTAAAATCAGTATCTTCCCACGCTCCGAAATCCTGTTCCCACAGACGGGCATCTATCGCTGACATATCTCTGTCAGGACATAGTTGGGCAAAACTTTGCTGGCATCGTCTTGCCGGACTGCCAAGCCAGAAATCAACAGGCTGTAGCAATGGTCTGACTCGCTGAATTTGTGCGACATCAACAGGGCGTATATCACAGTCGGTCCGGCCACAAAGCCTGCCTTTAGGCTTTATTTTCGCATGCCGTACAAATATAAATTCTGCTGTCATTACACAAAAAACCTCGTATAACCTTATCAGTTCTCATAGCAAAGATATAAGGGCATAACAATATGGCGCCGACGCAGCATATATTTAAGAGAGTTTTCTTCCGGCTGCTAGAACAGGCAGATAGCCGAATGGCACGATTATCTCTATATCTGTTTTCCTTTTTTGAGAGCATCATTATTCCTATCCCAACCGACCCGTTACTGGCTGGCTGTGTGCTGGCACGAAAGGATAAATGGCTTGAAATCGCGCTATTTACTGCGGCAAGTTCTGTGATTGGTGGCGCAGTTGGCTGGTATCTTGGCGCATATCTTACCTCTTTTGTGTCAGACATGCTTCAATTTCTGCCACACCAGATTGCCAGCGAGGCAAAATTTTCTGCCGTATCAGATGCATTTAACAGGCTTGGGATTGTGCTTGTGTTGATCGGCGCCTTCACGCCTCTGCCCTATAAGGTAATTGCGATAAGCGCCGGCCTGTTCGGCTATGGGCTATTGCCGTTCATACTATGTTCTGTAATTGGCAGAACAGCCCGATTCTGCATCATTGCCAATATGACAGCCCAGTACCAGAATCCGAAAAAAGTTATTATGCTTGGCTCGCTATTGCTCGCACTCATCGCTGTCGGATTTTTCATGCTTGGCTAGCTAGCGTGTCCTTGAGCGTTCAGAAATTGTCACCGCTAGCCAAAAAATGCTATGAAGAATCATTATAACAGGTTTTCAGGACAGTAAATGGCACTTCGTAAACAGGATTCAAAACACACTATGGTGCTGTTTGGGCTAAGCATATTATCAGCTGGCCTAATTGCGGGTGCTTTGTGGTTTCAATATGTTGAAGGGCTGTATCCCTGCAAACTGTGCTTGTGGCAAAGATGGCCGCATTATTTTGTTATTCTGCTTGGTCTGCTTGCCTTTACTGCGCTTCGTCCCTCACTTCTGCTAATACTGGCAATCCTAATGATGTGGGTGACAGGCGGCATAGGGTTCTATCATGCAGGTGTCGAGATGGGCATATTCTCGGGGCCGGGCGGATGCACCGCCTCATTTGAAGAGCTGCCTATCGCCGAAGGGTTACAGAATTTGCTTGATACTAGTCCGGTGAGATGTGACGAGGTTGTCTGGTCATTTCTAGGGCTGTCAATGGCGGCATGGAACGGGTTGATAAGCACTTTGGCAGCCCTAATATCTATGATATTATATCGCCGGATATGACTGACGGGACAGGCTTAGCTGAAAGAACGTAATGATGAGAAAAAGACTGCGCACCCCCCAGACTGACCCGAAGCTTGACAGCTTTTTGCGTGTAAATCATGCTGGCGAACGTGCTGCCCAGACAATCTATCAGGGACAGCTTGCGGTATTGAAAAACCGCCCCGAAGCAGAAGAAATCCAGCATATGATGGAACAGGAAGTTGAGCATCTCGAAACCTTCGAGAAGCTGTTAAATGACTATGAGGTGCGCCCCTCTGCGCTTGATCCTGTATGGGGTGCAGCCGGCTTTTTGCTAGGCGCAGGCACGGCCATGCTGGGTACCAAGGCGGCGATGGCCTGTACCATCGCAGTGGAAGAGGTGATTGGCGAGCATTATGACAAGCAGGTAACACACCTTAACCGCACAAATCAGGAAGCCGAGCTATCACAGACACTGGCACGGTTCAGAGATGACGAGCTGGAACATCGCGATATCGCCGTTGACCATGATGGCAGGCAGGCACCTGCCTATCCGGTGTTGCGGGCAGTTATCCAGATGGGATGCCGCACCGCCATTAAAATTGCCGAAAAAATATAGCTATTGCGATAATAGCTCGCTATCCCAATACAGATAGTCACGCCAGCTATGATGCAGATAATTTGGCGGGAATGCCCTGCCATTTTCCTGTAATTGCCAGACCGTTGGCACCTGTGGCCTGACAAGCGGATGCATGCCGCATTGCTTGGGCATCTTGTTTGCCTTTTTCAGATTGCACGGGCTACAGGCCGCCACCACATTATCCCAGCGTGACCTGCCACCACGCGAGCGCGGTATAACATGGTCAAAAGTAAGGTCACCAGCCGGCAGTGCTT
>WTJO01000053.1 GCA_011524805.1 Alphaproteobacteria bacterium | reverse complement strand
GGATTAGCCAGCACTGTCAGGATAGCCTGTTCATAACCGGCCTTGGCAGCGCATCTTATGATTTGCATGCTGCCGGCGACAGCCCGCGCAATTTCTATCTATGGGGGGCGATGGGCGGTGCCGCCATGACAGGGCTGGGGCTGGCCATGGCTCAACCTGACAGGCAGATAATCGTGCTGACAGGCGATGGCGAACAGCTTATGGGAATGGGCGCGCTGGCCACTATCGGGGCATGCAGGCCAGATAATCTGGCGATCATCATGCTGGATAATGGCCAGTTTGGCGAGACTGGCCATCAGCAAAGCCATACCTCAAAAGGAATTGATATGGTCAGTGTGGCCTCAGCCTGCGGAATTGGTAGCTCTATGTCTGTTACAGATGAGGCAGGGTTTGCCGCGCTACTATCTGCGCTTGATAGCCAGCAGGGCAGTCTATTTGCTGCTATTCAGATAAGCACAGCGCCTGTCGAGCGCAGTCTGCCTATTCTGGACGGGGTCGAATTGAAAAACAGATTTCGCCGCGAGCTGGGCCTTAATCCGCTGTAGCCAGCATAGATATCACGGAGCATCACATGTCAAAGAGGATATTTTTCACAGGCGCAAGTGGCAAGGCAGGCAGGCATGCCGCCGCCTATCTTCTGGCACAGGGGCATCAGGTGCTAAATGCCGATATAACCAGCTATCCGCAAGCAGGGCTGGATTATCTGAAGGTGGATATTACAGATGCGGCACAGGTATTTTCTGCCATGTCGGCCCATATCAACAGAGACGAGCTTCGGCAGACGCAATGGCCACCAGCCTATGATGCGATTGTGCATTTCGCAGCTATTCCCCGCATTTTACAGGCTTCAGATATTGAAACATACCGTGTAAATGTGATGGGCACCTATCATGTGCTGGAAGCTGCTGTAAAGCTGGGTATCAGGAAAATTATTTTTGCGTCATCCGAAACAGTATATGGGCTGTGTTTCTCGCATGGCCAGCCAGCCCCGCTTGGTCTGCCTGTTACAGAAGAAGATATGACCCGCCCGATGGATAGCTATGCGATGTCAAAGGTGGTGAATGAAGAAACAGCCAAGGCATTTCAGCGCCGTACAGGCTTTGATATTTACGGGCTCAGGATAGGCAATGTGATTGAACCTGATGAATATCATCTGTTTGAGGGGTTTTGTGAAACCCCCGAAGTGCGGTTATATAATGCGTTTAATTATATTGATGCGCGTGATCTGGGACAGGCTGTTGATTTATGTGTAAACAGGGACGGGCTGGGCTATGAGGTGTTCAATGTGTCTAATGACACTAATTCAGTTGACCTGAACACAGACCAGATTATCTCACGCTTCTATCCAGATGTGCCCCTGAAAGGTGATATCGCACCAGATGAATGTCTATTCTCAAACAGAAAGCTGAAAGAAACACTTGGCTTTGCCCCCCGTCATAACTGGCATCCGTAACATAGATATCTGCTATCTAGCTATTCCACAAAAATTCGGGAAACAGCTGGTTTGCATATTTGGCATCAGGCGCCATCGCACCGATATATCGGTCTGGCCGTACCCATAGTGCCTCGGCATTTTGCTGTGCCAGAAGCGGGGCTATTTGCGGGCTATCATCTGGTGTGAGACACAGGATATCTGATGCCAGATTTTCTGGTCTGCAGGTTGCGATAATAATATGGTTGGCGCCCGCCATATCATCCATCGGCGTCTGATTGTTGCCGACCTTAATTTGCGGGCAGGGGCGGCCAACATCCGGCATCATCTGATGCTGTGTTTCATCAAATAAGGCGCTGGTGCCAAGTTTCGGGGCAAGCGGCTTTAGCTGTTTATGCCCTTCTGATTTCGGGTCTGCCAGCCTGAGCGCGGTTTCGGTGTCAAGCGAATGTATCAGCCCGCCAAGATGTATGGCTGTCTCGATAAAGGCTCTGGCATGTGGCGCCCTTTCAGCCATATAGCTATCCAGAATAGCCATGTCTGTTTTGCCTGCCAAAACGCTGTCAAGTTTCCATGACAAATTGGCAGCATCTCTTATGCCCATACACATCCCCTGTCCCATAAAAGGGGGCGTTAGATGGGCAGCATCACCTGCCAGAAAATATCTGCCCTGCTGCCAGCTTTGCGCAAGATGCGAGCGGAAGGTATAAACTTGCCGCCGCTCAAGTGTGGCCTCTTGCGGAGATATCCATTTTGACAGCAACTGCCATATTGTTTCTGGCGCGCAGATGGCCTCACGATCTTCTTCTTTTTTGAGTGCAAATTCCCATCTGCGTCTGGCACCGGGATTCCGGCAATAGGTCATTGGCCTGTCAGGATAGCAAAACTGGATAGTATGATCGCCCAGATCAGGGCGCGGGCTATCCAGCACAACATCTATCACCAGCCAGTCTTCTGCAAACCCCAAATCCTCCATCTCTGCTGCGATATGCTGTCTGACAAAGGAATTTGCCCCATCACACCCAATCACAAAACGGGCGGTGAATGTGTCTATTCTGCCTGTGGTTCTGTCTGTGCCGGTTATCAGGCTGTAATCTGGTAGATCCCTGATAGCTGTTACTGCCATATTGGTGAGGGTGGTGACATCAGCGTAATCTGCCAGCCTGTCACGCAATAATCTCTCCAGATCAGGCTGATGTAGCCTGTAGCTTGCATGCCAGCCATGGCTGGTTATCTGCTGAGGGCGCGGCCAGTCAAGCAGCAGCCTGTCATGCTGATCGATAAAGCGCATGCCCGGATTGATATGCACAGCCTGTGACAGAGGCTTGGCAATACCGATAGTCTGGAATATCCGCATTACCTCATCATCAAAATGAACGGCACGTGGCAGAGGATATAAATCTGCCTCCTTGTCAATGACCAGCACTGAATGCCCGCCCATTGCCAGCAGATTGGCCATGGTTGCGCCTGTGGGGCCATAGCCGATAATCGCGACATCAAATAGCATCTACCGGCCATCTTCCAGCTGGTGATACAGCCATGGACAGTTTGATATATGCGGTGTGCGATGTCCTTTTGCTGCCGTATCCAGACGTTTCTGCTCAAAAGCATCTCGCAAGTCCGAAGGCAGATGAAGCCTGTCATGCCCCCAGAAGCTGGGGCCAATATCTGTTTCATGTGGCTGCCAGCTATCAGGGTCAATAATCCGCCCGCCCCAGCCGCTTTCAACAAAAAAGCCCGACGGAGTATGCGCATAATAGCTGGTAATATAGTCATTTGTGTGGCGGCCAAGCGTATAGGCAATCTCTGCCATGCCTGTTAAGGCCAGATCATATCCCTGACCGACATCGTCAAGATTGTCATATTCCACCATGAAATGATGAAATCCCTGCCTGCCAGAGCCGACAATTGCAAAGCTGTGATGTCTGCCATTCACATGGAAAAAATATAGCGGCACAGGTGTCAGCCCGTAATCGCTTAATTTGAAGCCCAGAATATCTGTATAGAAAGGCAGAACAGTGTGTGCGTCTGCTACATGAAGCACAGCGTGCCCCATGCCATAAGGGCCAGTCTTGAACCCGCTTATTGGCCGGCCGGGTATGAACGGCTCGTCAACTTTGACCGGATTGTACACAATTTCTACCCGATAGCCCGCAGGGTCGGTGCAGATTATCATATCGGATACCAGTCGTCTGTCGCAGACTGCCCTGCTTCCGGCTGTAACCGCATATCCGGCGTCTTCCAGCCGGCTGGCAAGCCTGTCTAGACAGCCATGTTCGGCAACTTCCCAGCCAATAAAGGAAATTGTATCACCTGGCTCATCTGCGATAATCAGGCGCTGTGCCTGATCATCCATACGGAATGCCATATTCCGGCCGCCACTATCTAGCAGCTGCATGCCAAGAATTTTCTGTCCGAACTGGCGCCAATCCTCTGTATTATCTGAACAGATGCCAATATAGCTTAATGCGGTGATCATCAATTATTTCCTGTTCTTTAGACAGGATACTGATTTTTCAGACGCTATGCAAATCAGCAGCATTGCTGCTCGGGGCATGCCCTCTGGCCTATTGCGCTTGTCTATTGGGGGTGTTCTCACCTATATTTAGAACAGCAAGGAATTATTACGAAGATGCTGGCAGGTGGTTGCAGGATGCCAGAGAAGACAGGTCTTGCGGATGAGAGGGGTAAGGGATGGAAGATTCTATCAAGATGCCAGAGGTTAACGCCTATTATGATGATGATACAAATACAATTTCATATCTTGTTGTTGATCCAGAGACAAAATGCTGTGCTGTTATAGATTCAGTGCTGAATTTTGACTATGCGGCAGGCACGATAGCCTATCAGCAGGCTGACCAGATAATCGCTGACATAACAGCAGGTGGGCTGACCCTGCAATGGCTGATTGAAACCCATGTCCATGCGGACCATCTATCTGCTGCCCCCTATATCCAGCAAAAATCAGGTGGTGACATTATCATCTGCAAAGACATTACCAAAGTGCAGGATATTTTCGGGAAAGTGTTTAATGCAGGCACTGAATTTGAGCGTGATGGCAGCCAGTTTGACAGGCTATTAAGTGATGGTGATAGCTATATGATTGGCAATATCTCTGCCAGAGCCATTCATACGCCCGGTCATACACCTGCCTGTATGGCGCATGTCATTGGCGATGCGGTATTTGTCGGGGATACGCTGTTTATGCCTGATGGTGGCACGGCACGAGCTGATTTCCCCGGTGGTGATGCGCGTACCCTGTACCGGTCTATCCATAAAATTCTGGCACTGCCTGAAACGTACCGGATTTTTGTGTGTCATGATTATCAGCCAGGTGGCCGTGAGGTTCAATGGCAGACAAGTGTTAAAGAGCAGCGTGAACATAATATCCATATCGCCAATCATGTTAGTGAAGATGCGTTTGTTGCCACGCGTGAAGCCAGAGATGCCACGCTGAATATGCCAAAACTTATTATGCCGTCAATCCAGGTCAATATGCGTGCTGGCCATATGCCGGACGCAGAAGATAATGGTGATACCTATCTAAAAGTGCCTCTATCCGGACTTCGTACCTAGTCTTGCTGATGACATATTCTGCAACCATGAAGGCGGTGATGCTGATGATAGCCAGCATGCTTGCCTTCACGCTGGTCGATAGTATGGTCAAATTGCTGTCCAGCCATATGGGTGTGGGGCAGATTTTATGTATTTTCGGGGTGGGCACGGCGGTATGTTTTGCGGTGCTTGCCAAAAGCCAGCGCCAGACCATCTGGTCATCAGCCTATCTTCATCCAGCTTTAGCGGTAAGATGTTTTGGCGAGATACTGGGCGGAAGCTGTCTTGTGATTGCGCTTGCCAATACCAGCCTGTCTGCGGTCACAGCCCTTGTCCAGTTTGTGCCGCTTCTGCTGACCGCCATGGCGATGATGATGCTTGGCGAGCGGCGGACTGTGGCCAGAATTATGGCTGTACTGACAGGTTTTGCAGGCACGATTATCATCATCAGACCAACCATTGACGGGTTTGATCTGTATCTGCTGACCGGATTCTTTGCGGCTGTGGGGCTGGCCTTGCGTGATTTGTCTGTGCGTCTGGTACCACCCGATATGCCGATAGCCGGTCTGTCATTCTATGGCGCTGTTGCGGTAGCATGCACAGGATTTATCATGATGATGATTGAGGGCGGCGGGACAATGCCAGATGGCTGGCCTCTAGTCTATGCGATTATCATGGTGATGCTGGCGGCGGCAGGGCTGTGGGGCATTGCTTTGTCATTGCGGCTTGCCGATATTTCAGCCATTAGCCCGTTCAGATATTCACGGATAATCTTCGGCATTGTGATAGGCATTACCGTATTCTCAGAACAGATAGATAGCTTCATGATTGCTGGCTCTGTGCTTATTCTGGGGGCAGGACTATATAGCTGGTATTCCGAGACGAGAGCAGATGCGCCATAGCGAGCATGCTCAGGCAAGCCATGCAAGCGAAAATAGGGACAGGATAGAGGTATAGATAATCACAGGGGCTATCTTGTCTGTGCGCACCCCATAGAGCACAGCAAGCGAAAAGGCCATGGCTCCCGAAGGCCCTGCGGCATTTAACAGTACAAGCTGGCTCCAGTTATCTGGCTGACTGCCAAACCCAAGAAGCAGGGCGATGATAGCTGGCAGGGCGCATAATTTTATCGCAGATACAGCCGTAATTGTCGCCGAAGGCACAAGACTGTGAGAGGATAAAATCACGCCAAGCGCAAACAGGGTTATCGGGGCAGCTGCCCTGCCTGCAAAATCAAGAGCGGTAAGCATGGCAGATGGCGCCTTTATCTCAAGCAGGCTTGAGACCACCCCTAGCAAAATCACAATCAGCACAGGGTTTCTGGCCAGCCTGCCAACCGTGGCTGATACCGAGGCGGTTCTATCGTTCAGCAAATCGGTGGTGATGATGAAAAAGGCAAATATCACCGTAGCATCCCAGATCACAATAGCAGTGATGGGCATATTGGCTCCGGCGCCGTAAATCAGCTCAGAGATAGGTTGGATATAGAGTAGTGAATTGACAAAAATTGTTGCCATGGCCAGAAGCCATGCTTCAATTTTATCGCATTTCAATATCAGCAGACAGATACAGAAGGTCAGCAGAAATATCACCAGCTGGCCAAGCCCGTATAATAGCACAGCATCCAAATGAAACTGTTTAATATCGGCTCTGTTGACCAACGCAAAGATTAGCGCAGGCTGCATCACAACAAAGGCTATGCGGTTAAGGGTAGAGGCTTCATCAGTGCTGACAAGCTGGCCTCTGCCAAGGATAAAGCCAAGCGCCAAAACCGAGAATACAGGCAGAATATCCTGAACTAATACATCTATCATCTAGCTATATATCCGCCGATTTATCCGGCCGCATTTACAGCCTTTCACCTGCGGTGCCGACAATTTCCGTGCCTGTATCAACAGACCCAAAGCCGGGGGCAACATCAGGGCCTATGCCAGCCTCGCGCTTTGCCTTTGTCCAGTTATCCAGCTTTGCCCGCGCGCCATTCTGTGATGGGTCAACAGCTTCATCATGACCATCTTCCTTGGTTGTCAGCTCGACAACATAGCCGTTTGGGTCACGCAGATAAATAGAATGGATAAAGCCATGATCGCTCACACCGCGACATTCGCGGTTTTCAGCTTCTGCCTTCTGCTTCATCGCCATCATATGCTCATGCGGCACCTCAAGAGCGATATGCAAATCAAAATCATGTTGTTCCTTAAACTCAAACGGCATTGATGGCGCTTCGAAAAAGGCCAGAAAACTGCCATCATCCATCTGATAGAAGGTATGAAGATATTGTGACTGGTTGCCTGTTTTGGTTAGGCCAATTTCAAGTGTCTCAGCCAGAGGCAGGCCAAGAAAATCCTCATAGAAGGCTCTGGTTTGCTCTGAATCCCGGCATCTAAATGCTGTATGATGCAATCCTTTGATATGTGATGGCATGATAGACTCTCCTTGTATTGATGCGGCATCGGCATAACCTGTTCTGTTTTGATATAGTATCAGGTTAGGTAATATTCAAACTGGCCAGATAGAAAAACACTGTCTTGTCATCACATTGCCAGTTTTAGTGCGTAATAGGCTCTGCCAATCAGCTCTCTTATTGCTTTGGATGAGCTGTATAACGCCCCTGCTTGTGGAATAAAATCCTGTGCGGTGATGGTCTTTGAAGATGTGCGGTGATCTACCGGAAAGGCTGTGACAGCAAACCCGTACGCTGTAAATATGTCATATGCTCTTGGCATGTGAAAGGCCGAGGTTACCAGAATGATATTTTGCTTCTGGCGGTCTAGCTGGCGAGACAGGCCGGCAGCTTCCTGTTCTGTATTCTGGGCAGCAGGGCTGAGGGAAATGCGCGCCCTGTCTATGCCAAATTCGGCTGCCTTTTCAGCTAGAATTTCTCCCTCAGGCCTGCCTGTAGACCATGGTAATTTCCCGCGGGTGAATATGAGTTCTGGTGCTTTGCCGGCTTCTGCCAGCTTTATGCCGGCAAAAAGCCTGTCGGTCGCGTTTCTGAAATCATAATTGGATGTACCATTTATAAAGCTGTGATGCAGCATGCCGCTTAACACGATAATGGCATCTGCGTCTGCAATGCTCTCTATCGCTACAGGCGGGTTGTCCTTCTCGATGAATTTTGTCAGCTGGGCGGCCACAAAGGGAGACGAGAAAAATACCAATATCAGAATTCCGCCAACACCAATGCGCCTGCTTCTCAATAATATAGCCACGGCCAGAATCATTAGCGAGATGGCAAGCGGGCTGATAAGCAGGGGAAAAATTTTATGCAGATAGATCATCTTCTTTGACCAGTCCTGTTATTACCGACATATCTAACACCCTTTATTACGCGCCGCTATTTTTCATGTCTGCACAGATTACCGGCTACGTGGGACAAATACAGGGCTGTTAAAGACGGTAATCTCAGGTAGCGGGTCTGTCCAGCGTGACAGGCGCACAAGGGCTGTATGGGCAGGGTTACCCTGTGACAGGCTGGTTGAACCCTTATCTGGCGTGAGAACATTCGGATTGCCATGAATTTCGAGCTTGCCATCTGGCAGGGTGCGCGTTTCCATCCATGCGCCTGTTGGCAGTACAATCGTATCTGGCCTTACCTGCGCAGTAATGATTACCCCTGCCAGCGTCCGCCCACGATGATTTTCAATCAGCGCAATATCGCCTTCGGAAAGCTGGTGACGGGCAGCACAGTCAGGATGGATATAACATGGCTCTCTGCCATTAATTTTTGACGCTTTTGACAGACCGGCAGAATCATTTTGTGCATGCAGCCTGAATTGTGGCTGCGGCGAGATAAGATGCAGCATATCCTCTGCGTTGTATGCCCATTCGTCTGGCGCCGTCCAACTGGGTGTGGCACCCAGATCATCTAGCTTCATGCTGGCAATTGTCTCGCTTGCCACCTCAATCTTGCCAGAGGGGGTGCCAAGGCGGTGTCCTTGTGGGTCTGAGACAAATGCCCCCAGAAAATCCTGATCGCACACACTATCTTCAAGATGGATAATGCCGCTCGCCTGCAAACTTTCAAAATCTGGTAATTGCGGGTGTTTCTGCTGTGCGTCTGCCCATAAAAATGCCAGCCAGTCAGCCTCGCTTCTGTTCTCGGTAAAGGCTTCGCCAACCCCCATTTTTTCGGCAAGGGCAGAAAAAATCTGATAATCATCTTTTGAATCTTCAAAGCGGGGCAGGACAGGACGCATATAGACAATATCGCATTCCCGATATTGCATCATGATGTCTGTGCGCTCCAGAGGTGATGAGGCAGGCAGGACGATATCTGCACGTCTGGCAGTCGCAGTCCAGGAATGGTCTGTCACTATCACGCATTCAGGCTTTTGCCATGCCGCCTCAAGCCTGAATAAATCCTGATGATGATGAAACGGATTGCCCCCAGACCAGATAACCAGCTTAATGTCAGGATATGTATATTGCCTGCCATCATAGATAAAGGGGCTGTTTGGCTGTTCCAGCATCTCTGTTACGCGCGCAACCGGAATAAAGCTTTTGACAGGGTTTGTGCCGGTTGGCAGAGCTGGCCATGAGCGTGTTTTTACAGGCCGTGAAGATGAATTCATACTGCCTGCCCCAAAGGCAAAGCCTGTGCCTTTCTGTCCGATCTGCCCAAGCGTGGCCGCCAGATTAATGCACGCCCATAATGTTTCTTCACCGCGTTCGGCACGTTGCGGGCCATAGGCCATATTAATCAGGGTGCGGTGATGCGCCATATCATGTGCGAGTGCGATAATATCCTGTTCGGGAATATCACAGATACCAGCTGCCCAGTGCGGGGTTTTGGGCTGGCCGTCAGCCTCTCCCATCACCATTGCCCGCCATTTCTGCCAGCCAGAGGTACAGCGTTCCAGAAATTCAAGATCCGCAAGTCCGCTATCAAATAGCACATAGGCAAGCGCCAGCATCATGGCCCTGTCTGCCCCCGGTCTTATGCTAAGCCATTCGCCTGCCTCAAGATCAGATTGCAAAGGCGAGATATTGACCATTCTCACCCCTTTTTGCGCCAGCATCTCAATATGGCCAGATACATGATGGCGCGCTACCCCGCCGGAGGCAACCTGGGCAGTTCGCGGGGTGATACCGCCAAAGGCAACAATCAGCTCGCAATGGCTTGTAATATGGTTCCAGCTGGTAGCCTGTGCCATCACCTTCATGAAATGATCCCCGAATATGTGGGGAAACAGCACTTCGGCACCTGCATGTGAGTAGGTATTTTTCTTGAAGCTGGCGCCACCTATGACATTCACAAAGCGCTGTAACTGCGACTGGGCATGATGAAATCTGCCAGCACTTGCCCATCCGTAAGACCCGCCAAATATCGCCTGATTGCCATAATGTGTGATGGTGTGCTGGAATGCCTGTGCGGTGATATCTATTGCTTCATCCCACGGCACTTCGACAAATTCTGCATCGCCCGTACGGTTTCTGTCTTTATGTTCAAGCCAGCCCTTCCGGATGGCCGGACGTGCGATTCTGACAGATTTATCCTGCGTGCCTTCAAGCCATGATTTGCCAATATCCGAGGGGAAAGGGTCTGTATCTACAGGTACAAGCTGACCCGATTCAAATCGGTAACTTCCCCAATGTGATGATGTATAATATGGCGGTGTCATGATGCGTATCTCTATATCCGGACGTTAATACTGTTATCCTGTGCCTAGCAATGCACACAGGTCAACAGCCATAACCCAGTTTAGCTGTTTTTTGAGGCAATGATAATCTGTAACGCGATGAGGGCTATAAGATACCTGCAAAATCAGCTAGCCTAATATGGTAAATGGACAGGAAAGGGAAGAATCATGTCGGTAATTATTGTGTTGAAATTCGTCCATTATCTGGCGCTGTTTCTGGCGGGCGGACTAGGTGTGGCAGGCGGCTTCATCCAGTCAGCCCATAAGCGCGAAGGCGTGCCGCCAGCCCCGCCAGTGCAAAAAGCGATGCGGGCAATGGCATGGCTGTCTCTGGGGGCTATCATCCTGTTATGGGTCACGGGTATCGGGCTTGGCCATATGATTTATGGCACATTGGCGCTTGGCTGGGCATTTTCAATGAAGCTGGCAGGGGCAAGCATTCTGCTGGTCGCTATAGCCATGGTAAATATGACATTATCTGCTGCCAGCAGAACAGGCCAGCCGCCATCTGCGCTGGTGATGACATATGCCCCCATGGCAAGCCGTGGCGCGCTGGTGCTGGTGTTTGCAGGTATTGCAATCACCACAACAGGCTAGCAAATTCGCCAGATAACGCCAAAAACGGCCAGTTTGAAGGCTGGCTATAGTCTATATAAAATTGGCTTTTGCTAATATGAAACTGGCATATGGCTATCAATAATAGCTGCGACACACGCAAAATGACGTAATTTCAGCGCAAAACGTAAATTTTTGGTTAATAAACTGACCAATAATGGGCGATATAGTCAGCCAGAATGGACAAGGCTGGTCTGTGTGCCCAGGAGGCGCAATTCAGAAACAGAATATTTGTCTTTATAATTGCTGCTATGCCAGTCAATTATGTAAATCGCGACAGCGACCAATATGCCCATCAGCAGATAATTCAGCATTCTTTTTGAGCGCTCTGTCATAGAGGAAGAAGAAATTCTCTGTAATAACAACCAGATAACTCCTCCGGCTAGCAAAAAGCCTGCCCCTCCTACAAGTACGGTATCCTGAAACATCCTAGCCTCCTTACTGTATCAGCTGCATCCTCTGATGCTGTCCCATAGACAGATAAAATAACGAACGTTCCATGATCTGGAAAGATTATTCATGCGTAAACAAACAAATCAGATGAGCATGAGATTTATGGTTTTAGTGGCTAACGCTTGCCAATTATGAAAAATATGCTACATTTGGTCGCACGGGGAGAGGTCTGTCATCATAGGTGTGGTGGCAGGGACAAAAAGTAGGACGTTCTAGAACGAGACGTTTGGGGAGTGTCCTATGTCGATTAGAAAAACTTTTAAATTTGTTGCACCTGCAGCAATTCTTTCAACGATGCCTGTAATTGCTCAGGCAGCAGAAAACCTTCAGTCAGATGATTTTGTTGGTATCAGCTTCTGGCTGATCTCTATGGCTCTGGTTGCATCAACAGCGTTCTTCTTCTTGGAAACACAGCGTGTAGCTGCCAAGTGGAAGACCTCTCTTGTTGTGTCAGGTCTGGTAACATTAGTCGCTGCTGTTCACTATTTCTATATGCGTGATGTGTGGATAGCAACGGGTGATACGCCAACTGTTTATCGTTACATTGACTGGCTGATTACAGTGCCGCTACTTATGATCGAATTCTATTTGGTCCTGCGGGCTATTACCAATGTTTCCGGCGGCGTATTCTGGCGTCTGACCATTGGTACACTGGTCATGCTAATCGGTGGTTACATGGGCGAAGCAGGTTACATGAATGTAACGCTTGGCTTTGTAATCGGTATGGTTGGTTGGGCCTACATCCTGTATGAAATCTTCGCAGGTGAAGCAGGCAAGGTGGCAGCAAATGATGCCCCTGCTTCAGTACAATCAGCCTATTCAACAATGCGCTGGATTGTGACAATTGGTTGGGCCATCTACCCGCTGGGCTATTTCTTCGGATATATGGCTGGCGGTGCAGATATGGCATCACTGAACATCATCTACAACCTGGCTGACGTGCTGAACAAAATTGCGTTCGGTGTGATCATCTGGAATGTGGCTGTTGCAGAATCAGAAGCCAAGTAACTTGAACTTTTCAGGGCAGGTATCCCGTTAATACAGGGTACCTGCCTCTTTTTTTTAATACTTTGTTTCGCGTTTTTGATGAGATTGGGGAGGGGACACCATGTCTGACAGCTTATCTGCAGCACTTCATCAGCCGCCTGTTGCCAAAGAAGAACACACCATCCTGCCTGATTTATCGCAGACCATCAGCGCATTTATTCAGGACAGGCTGCCAGAACAGAACCATCCTCTGGCAAAAGCCGCCTCTCATCATTTCAAAGAACCCGGCAAACAGATACGTGCCAGACTTGCGCTTACCGCAGGTGACTGTATGGGGATTGCCAGATCAACCTCCCTGCCTTGGGCAGTTGCTGTTGAAATGCTTCATAATGCATCTCTGGTGCATGATGATATTTGTGATGGTGATACCATCCGGCGGGGCAGGCCGTCTGTCTGGTCGCAATTTGGCAGAGATGCGGCACTTGCACTTGGTGACTGGCTGATTGGGCTGTCATTTGAGCTGGCGGCAGAAGCTGGCGTAAAGGGGCAGACCCCCCAGCTTGTCTCGGTGCTGAGCCGGCATATGCAGCAGACCATTTCAGGACAGGCGCTAGAGCTGACAGTTGAAACCTATCCTGACTGGGAACGCTATCGGGATATCAGCATTGGCAAAACAGCGCCTTTGTTTATTGCCCCTGTTGAAGGGGTTGCCGAGCTGGCAGGCAGATATGATGTTATCACCCCGATAACACGGTTTTTCACTGCCGCAGGTGGATGCTACCAGATTGCCAATGACATGTTGAATGTAACTGGCACTGACGGTGCCGAAAGTCCGGCCTCTGATATGCTGAGGCGGGCACCTAATGCAGTGATTGTCATGTTCAGAAATACCCTGTCTGGTGCCCAGGCAGAAGCATTTGATAGCTGGCTTGCCTCTGGCACCACCAAAGATGCAGGCTATTGGCAGGATCAGCTTAGACAGTCACGCGCACTTGCGCTAACAGCTAGAAAGCTGAGAGCGCTTGTAGCAGAAGCAGAGAGCTGTGCAAGCATGCTGGCATCAGACTGTCAGGCTGTGATAACGCCGCTTAATGCACAATTGCGTCATCTATGCCTTGATCTAGCAAATTCTCATGGATGATAGTGCCAGCTTTATGCCTCAGGCAGATGCCACACATACGCTTGTTATAGGCTCTGGCTTTGGGGGTATTGCGGCGGCGTTGCGGATGCGCGCTCTTGGCCATCAGGTAACGCTGGTTGAACGGCTTGATGCGATTGGCGGCCGCGCCCAGAGCTTTGAGCATCAAGGTTTCAGGCATGATGCAGGGCCGACTGTTATAACCGCGCCATTCCTGTTTGACGAGCTATTCGAGCTGTTTGGCGAACGCCGTGAAGATTATCTTGATTTCAGACCGCTTGATCCGTGGTATCGCTTTCAGTTTCATGACGGGCAGTCATTTGACTATCGTCCGGGGCTTGACGATACGCATGATGAAATTGCGAAATTTTCGCCTGAAGATGTGCAAAATTATGACAGGCTGGTTGAGACATCACGCCAGATTTTTGATATTGGCTTTTCCAGACTGGCAGACAGGCCGTTCACCAAATTTACCTCGATGATAGCACAAATTCCGCATCTGCTCAGGCTGAAAAGCTATAAGACAGTTGCACAGCTGGTAAATAGCCATATTAAGCACCCTCTGTTACAGCAGGCACTGTCTATCCATCCGCTTCTGGTAGGGGGAAATCCGTTCAGCACAACCTCTATCTATGCACTTATCCATTATCTTGAGCGCAAATGGGGCGTATTTTTCTGTATGGGCGGAACAGGCAGGCTGGTGCATGAGCTGGAACAGCTAATGCGCCGACAGAATATCGCTATCAGGCTGAAGACGGATGTTGAGGAAATTCTGGTAGAGGGCGCGCAGGTTACCGGCATTCGCACGGCAAATGGCGAGATAATTACAGCCGACAATGTGATCTGTAATGGCGATCCGCCAACTATCTATCGTGAAATGCTGCCTTCGCAGCGTAGCAGACGCAAAAAGGCACTGCCAGAATCGATGACAAAATATTCGATGGGGCTGTTTGTGCTGTTTTTTGGCACAAAAAAACAATATCCGGATGTTGCGCATCACACTATCTGGATGGGCAAACGATATAAAAGCCTGCTTGATGATATTTTCAACAAGCAAATTCTGACAGATGATTTCTCGCTTTATCTGCATCGTCCGACCGCCACAGATGCCAGTTTTGCGCCTGAGGGATGTGACAGTTTTTATGTGCTATGCCCTGTGCCCAATCTTCAAGGAGAGGTGGACTGGCAAAAAGAGGGCCCTGCCCTGCAAGACAGAATTGTGACCGCGCTTGAAAAAACCATCATGCCGGATTTGTCGGAACATATGACAGCTGATTTCTACATGACACCTGTTGATTTCAAGGACAGATACCGGTCAACACATGGGGCAGGCTTTTCAATATCGCCGCATTTCACCCAGTCAGCTTGGTTCAGATACCATAATCGCGATCCGCATCTGGATAATTTGTATTTTTCAGGGGCTGGCGCTCATCCGGGCGCAGGTATGCCGGGGGTTTTATGTTCCGCCAAGGTGGTTGAAACGCTGGTTCGTCAGACGCAGAAGGACGTGCCTGCCAGCGTGAAATCTGCTATGCTAAGCCAGTAGGAAGGCGAAAAGGCACAGGCCAGAACACATCAATAGCTAGGCGTGCGCATAGCCATAAGCTGGCTGAGCGAAGAGAATAATATGGACCGGCAACATCCAGAAGATAATCAATCAGGCGCAGAGGCATTGCTGGCCACCCATGGCCGCAGCTTTCACTGGGCATCACGGCTATTGGGCAGGCAGATGGCTGGTAATGCCGCACAGCTTTATGCGTTTTGCCGTGTGCTGGATGATATGGCAGATGGCGATATTGACGATGGCCCGCAACAGCTTGAAATTATCAAGCATCAACTAGCAGAGCTGATAGATAATCGTGCATATACGCCGCTTGAGCCGCATTTGCAGGCATTTATGATGCTGGCAGAGAGAACTGATATACCGCTTATGCCTGTGATGCACCTGATGGAAGGGCTGGTTGCCGACCAGAAAGAGGTTGCGCTTCAGAGTGAAGATGAGCTGGTGCAATATGCCTATCATGTCGCAGGTGCTGTCGGGCTGTTGATGTGTCCTGTGCTGGGGTGTCATGACAGAACAGCCTATAAATTTGCGATTGATATGGGTATTGCCATGCAGCTTACCAATATCGCCAGAGACGTTCTGGAAGATGCTCAGCTTGGCAGACGCTATCTGCCTGCTGACTGGGTAGCCGGCATGAGTGCAGAAGATATCACAGCCTGTGCAGAACGTGACGATACCGAAGGCCGGGAGGTTATCAGACAGGCGATTATGCGTCTTCTGGTATGTGCTGACAGCTATTATCGGAGCGGTGAGGCGGGGCTTGGCTTTCTGCCATTCAGGGCAAGGCTGGCTATCAGTGTTGCCGGCAGGGTCTATCGGAAAATTGGCTTAAAGCTGAAAGCAGGCGGTGTGAACTGGCATCAGGGGCGGACAGTAACCAGCAAAGCAGAAAAAATGACAGCCACACTGGGTGCGCTTGCCCCGTTATTGCGGGCTGGCAGACGTAACAGCCATAATGCGCATCTGCATATCCCGTTAAAACAGTATCTTGGCGCAGGCTATCCACAATGAAACAGGCTGATGCGCATATATCTGTACTTGGTGCGGGCTGTGCCGGCCTGTCTTTGGCCTGTTATGCAGCGCAGGCAGATAGTAATCTGGATATCTCTGTCTTTGGCAAGGTTTCGCAGGCTGCAACACAGGCCCATATTTGGGGATTCTGGAAGACAGGCTGGCTAGATATGCCTGCGTCTCTAGCGCGTAAATCTTGGAAACACTGGCAGATTATTACCGAGGAAGGCGCTATTTGCCAAACAAGCCATAGCTATCCATATCATGCGCTTGAATCAACTAAATGGCTGTCCCATTGTCTCAATCAGCTAAGAGGCAGGGCAGAATTTTCAGAGCTCATGCCAGATGAGCCAGATATTGACTATCCCTGTTTTGACAGCAGAACACCTAAGCTGCCTGCACATCCCATGCTACAACATTTTCTGGGACTTGAGATTTATAGCGAGCGCCCTGTTTTCACACCGGATACGCTGATTTTGATGGATTTCAGATGTGACCAGTCACATGGCATCCATTTTATCTATCTTCTGCCCTTCTCAGAGCATGAGGCAATGATTGAATCAACATTATTCTCACCAGACCCCCTGCCTGAAGAGACATATCTTGCATCAATTAACGACTATCTGGCACGGCATTATCAGCTAGATGGATATACAGAACTCAGGCGTGAGCGCGGTATCATCCCGATGTGTGAAACTATGGCTACAGGGCAGAACAGCCTGCCTATCGGGGCGAATGGCGGCTGTATCAGACCATCTTCAGGCTATGGATTCAGCTTTATTATCAAACAGGTGAAGGGGCTGGTTACAGATATGGGGACAGGCAGGCTGGCCAGTAGCAGAGAAAATATGCGGGCGCCGCATAGATGGCTGGACAGACAGCTTGATAAGGTGTTTTTACGGGTGCTACGCCGTCACCCCCATCTGGCACCCGCCATATTTCTGTCTATGGCAAGAGCGCTTGACGGAGACGAGATGGCGATGTTCATGTCTGGCTTTGCACGGCCTGCAACCTATGCCAAACTGATATGGGCGATGCCAAAACTGGTATTTATCAAGGCGGCGATTGGCTGTTATCTCATG
Source organism: Alphaproteobacteria bacterium (assembly GCA_011524805.1). Lineage (GTDB taxonomy): Bacteria > Pseudomonadota > Alphaproteobacteria > Puniceispirillales > Puniceispirillaceae > WTJO01. The sequence continues at coordinate 6,349 of WTJO01000053.1, read as the reverse complement.
CCAGCCAGATAGAGTTATGGTGAGGAGTTTATGCTGACATCAATTGATATGCTGGCATTATTGGCCGTAATGCTGATTGGCCTTCCGCATGGTGCGTTTGATGGTGCGATTGCTTTCTGTCTGGGGATGGGGCGATCAACAGGGCGCATTGTCAGCTTCTGTATTGTCTATCTGGTGCTGGCAGGTCTGTTTGTGATGGTCTGGTCGCTATCGGCTGTTTTTGCGCTTACCTGTTTTGTGGTGCTGAGCATTATGCATTTTGGAAGCTGTGATGCGCAGGCGATAGCCAACCCGTTTTCAGGCCGGATGAACAGGATTTTCAATATCTGTCTTGTTTTGACACATGGCGGGATTGTCACAATCTGTCTAAGCTATTTTCACATGCAGGAAGTTGACAGGCTATTTGCTGTACTGGCAGGTGACAATGCTGTACTGGTAACAGATTTTCTGGGCATATTGTGGCCGGTATGGCTAGCCGGTGTAGCAGTATATGGGCTTGCGGCGGTAAGGCATCGCGGGCTTATTCTGCCTCTGGCCGAGCTAGCTATATTATCGGGGTTAATGGCGGTGCTGCCGCCTCTTGCCGGCTTTGCGGTATATTTTTGTCTGGTGCATTCACGCCGGCATTTTCTGTCTATTTTTTCAGCGATGAGAACCATTCTGCCTGTGCAGATAATTGTCAGAACAGCGCTCGGGCTGACCGTAGCAACCTGGCTGATGGCAGGTGCAGGTTACTGGATACAGACACAATATGCGGTGGCGATAGATGAAGCGGTACTGCGGACAGTGTTTATTTTGCTTGCCGCGCTGACTCTGCCCCACATGATTTTGGTGGATGGCCTGTTCCGTCCGACCATGAGAAAGCTGCTATCATTATGACAGATAACACCGGACATACACCACCAGATACATCGGCGCGCAAAGATACGCATCTTGATCTGGCGCGTGCCCAGATGACCGAGATGCCGGCACATAGTCTGGACAGAATAGCGCTGCCCTATTCAGCCCTGCCTGAATTATCAATTGACGAGGTTGATATCACCACCAGTTTTATGGGCGCTAGCCTTTCCGCGCCGATAATGATCACTGGCATGACAGGCGGCACAGCACGTGCAGATGCAATAAATGAGCATCTTGTGATGGCGGCTGAAACAGCGAATATTGCGATAGGGCTTGGCTCTCAACGTGCCAGTCTCGAAGCTGGAACATCCCAGTCAAATTTAAGAAAACTGGCACCAAAGGCATGTCTGATAGGCAATATAGGTGGTGCCCAGCTTGCCAGTACAAACGGAATTGAGCTTGCAATACGCGCGGTTGAGGATATTGAGGCAGACGGGCTGGCTATCCATCTGAACCCGCTTCAGGAAATTATCCAGCCAGAGGGGGATCATGACTGGCGGGGCGTTGAGAGGGCTATCGGAATGCTGGTAGATAGGCTTGACTGTCCTGTTCTGGTAAAAGAGGTAGGCGCTGGTCTGTCTGCCGAGGTTGTCGGCCGGCTAGCGGCGCAGGGTGTACGACATATCGATCTTGCCTGCAAGGGCGGCACCAACTGGGCATTAATCGAATATCTGCGGCAGTCGCCAGAAAACCAGCCCGTATATGCGCCCTTTATTGATACTGGCTACGGGCTGGCAGATGCGATAGGTGCAGCCAGAGAGTCTGTCCCTGATGCGGTGATTATTGCATCAGGCGGGTTGCGCCACGGCCTTGATATCGCCAAATCTTTATGGCTGGGTGCGAATATGGGCGGGATGGCTGGCGCAATGTTACGACAGCTTGAAGATGATGACAAAACACTTCACCCCGAAAGGCTGGCAAGTGCGCTTGATATGCTGAAAACACAAATCAGGACTGCCTTGTTCCTGTCTGGCGCCTCATCAGTGACTGCATTAAAACGCATCAGAACCCGCCTCTCGCGATAAGTTGCCCTGCCGAAATAGTGCAATTACCATCGAAACAATCTTATTTTTCCAAAAAATGGACAAATTTTGTAATTTTTGTTAAAAAACATATACCCATAGAAATCTAAATTAGAAATCTATGGGTATAAGGTATGACTTGAAAAAGTCTTCCCCCCGTTGGAGGTCTCGGTTTTCCTACTTTCCGAGGCCTCCTATTTTTTCATGATTTGAAAAAATGTGACAGCCCTGTTTCCACAATGTGAACAGAGCCCGGTTTTCCCTGCTTTTCCGGCTATGTTGCCGCAAGCATAGACCCTGCTTGCCCATTACGGCTCAAATATGATTTGATTAAGTCAGTAAGTCGCAGCATCTCACAGCATCTCATAGGGGAAATTATGGTTTCAGCCCATTTATCACAGGCAGCAGATATATTACTGGCCAGCCGGAAAGATGGCAGGGTAAGTGATAATTTACCTGAAACATGCCGGCCGCAAAGCCGTGAAGAGGGTTATCAGATTCAGGCCGTTATCGAAGCAGATGACCCCAGAATAGGCTGGAAAATTGCAGCTACTAGCATAGCAGGCCAGCAACATATCGGCATTGACGGGCCAATAGCAGGCAGGCTGACAGAAACAATGGTGTTTGCCGAAGATGATATTGTGCCCTTTGGCAGCAACAGGATGGCGGTTGCAGAAGCAGAATTTGTGTTCCAGTTTGCCCGCCCTTTCTTGCCACGTGCCTCGGCCTATCGTCAGGATGAGGTAATGGATGGGGTTGGCGGGCTGTATCTGGGTATAGAGCTTCCGGATTCGCGATTTTCCGATTTTGCAAAAGTGGGTGCGCCCCAGCTTATTGCCGATAATGCCTGCGCCTATCAATTTGTATGGGGTCCGGAAGCACCAGATGACTGGCAGGGCATTGATCTGGCCGCTCATAAGGTCTCTGCCACAGTCCAGAATGAGGCTGGCATCAGCCATCATGACGGGATAGGCGCAAATGTGCTTGGCGATCCGAAAAAAGCGCTGTGCTGGCTTGTGAATGAAATAACCTCGCTTGGTATTACCATTGATGCAGGCGAGATTGTGACCACAGGTACCTGTGTTGTGCCCATGCCTATTGCAAAAGGGGACAGGGTGGTTGCTGATTTCGGTGTGCTTGGCAGCGTTACCTGCCAGCTAGGCTAGCTAAAATTAAACATTGTGTAAGCTATCCGCCCGGACTTATCAAAATATTGAAATACGGGTAATGGCCAGTCTCTGGTGACTATCTCTAACCGGCTATTTGTTTCATCGCGGCCAGAAACTGGGCGATTTCATGGGCGCTGTTATAATGGCACATTGACACCCGCACGCATCCATCCAGCCCAAGCGGGTCAAGAATATTGCCTGAGTAATGATCTGCCTTGCGCAGATGGGTGCGGATACCTTCGGCATTCAGCTTTGCTACAACATCCGCAGAGGCCATGCCATCAACATAAAGCGATACCAGCCCTTCGCGTGCCGCATTTTCAACACCGCCAATAATATGGACATTGTCCATCGTCTCAAGTCCGGCCAGATTGCCAATACCTTTGATCATTGCATCTGTAAGGGTTTTTTCATGAGCATGGATAGCGGCACCGGCAGCTTCAAATTTTTTCCGTCTGTCTGTCTCGCTACTAACCTGCCCGCCCAGCCATTCCAGATAGTCGGCAACATCGGACAAGGTAGCATATGCCCCTGTATCACGTGTGCCCAACTCCCAGTTTTCTTCAGGCCCGCCTACCAGCGCATCATGCTCAATTTTTGACAGCCTGTCCGAAATCCACGCCAGCCCATAGCCATGACGCGAGAACATTTTGTAGGGTGATATCACATAGCCATCTACATCATAGCTATCAATATCTATCAGCCCATGGGCAGCATGCTGGATACCATCCACAATAATCAGACAGTCTGGCGCAACTGCACGAATAGCCGCTGAAATCGCAGGTACATCCATGCCCATACCGGTTACAGGCGAGGTATGCAGGATGGTGGCAACACGAGTATCAGCGCTTATCTGGGCAGCATAATCATCTGCTGTGACCAGCCCCAGCGCATCATTATGGGTGATCAGCCTGTGTGTCTTTTGGCTGATTTTTGACCATCTATGACAGGCACTTCTGGTGGCAGGATGCTCAACTGTCGAGCCCAGCACCACCCCGTCATATGCCGTGCCAAGACAGGCATTCATAATCAGGCGGAACAGCAACTCGGTGCCGCTTTCACCCACAAAAAACTGACCTGTCGATGCATTCATCATTGCCCGCATATCATCTTTTGCCTTGTTGATGACGCGCACCAGCTCATGCGAGGCAGGATTTTCACGCCCCTGATTATCAGGAATTGCGGCATATTGCTGTGAGGTCTCAACCACAGAGTTTAGGGTAAGCGCTCCGCCGGCATTTTCAAAAAATACGCGCTGCCCCTGAACAGGACATTCCTCTATCTGGGCGAACCTGTTGCGAATGTCGGTTAGAATTTGATCCGTAATCTGTGGCATGTCACCAAACCTCATGCTTCATAAACATTACTTTGCCAAACCTTATATCGATTTTTTCAATAGAACAACTAAAGATCGGAGAATGTCCTACAAAGCGGATGTAGGATAACAGGGTCCTCGATTTGCGAGCTTTCTTCCAGATATCCGTAATATAAGGCGCCTATTGAGGTATACCTAACTTTGTTATTGATCTAATTGCTCCATTTCAAACCTCCCAAGAGGTTGGGCAATGTTTGTATTGTTCACGAGCCTAATTCCTCTGCCATGTGCTCTTCATGACAAGGTTAAGAAAAAGCTGTTTCCCTGCAATTTCCTGAGCAAATCTCTTGGCTGTAGCTTTCAAGGGTTCACAAGTGACTAAGTAAACGTTGTAGCTAACTAGATTAGAAATTAATAAAATTCTCTCTAAACAAAAATTCCAATGCATTTACTGGTCAGCCATTGAGAGTTTTACAAGAAAAATTTTTCTATAATTCAATAACATCAGCCCAATTTAAGTCGTTTTTAGGCAGTTAACAGAATCACTTGGATTAATGGTCAATATAACGTCAAATAAACTAATTCGTTCATCACAAGTCGCATCGAAGCTCACGGAAGCGCGTATGCAAACGGCTATGAAACGAATTTCGTCTGGCAAACGCGTCAATACTGCCGCGGATGATGCTGCTGGACTCGCGGTTATGCGTCGTATGGAAGCGCAAATTTTAAGCATCCGAGCTGCTATACAAAATAACTTGACCGCCAACTCTGCAATTGACGCTGCGCTAGGTGGTATCGAGGTACTTCAGAATATGGCAGTGCGTATGCATGAGTTAGCAGTGAAGGCAAATAATGGGGTTTATACAGATTCTGACAGAGTGCTTGCAAATCAGGAAATTTTAGCATTGAAAGACGAATATGTACGCATGGCTGAACATACCACGATTAATGACACAAAATTGTTGGATGGCAGTTTTCTGACCGGCATTCAGGTAGGGTCAAATGTTTCAGAGAATGTTGATATAGATATTGATGGCATTTTGAAACGGTTCGACATATCTGCCCAGGGCAGAGCTACCGGCAGCTCGATTGAGTTGGTACGGGAGCTTGCAATAGCAAGTGGACAGTCTGTTTCAGATACACCGCTTGAAAGCAGAGCCATCGTAACAGAACCCGGTAAGATAGCGACAGGCACGTCCGAATTTGATGTACCAGCTAACCAGATAGCAAGCGTGACAACTGCCTTTGACTATCTTGACCTAGCTGATGTGACAAACGGTTCATCTGCATTTGATACGCCTGTAAGCTCTGATGCGTCAGGCACATCTGCTCTATCAATTTTACCAACAAATAATGCTATGCTTGCCAGCTCGAATTTCACAACAATGTCAAATTTAGTGACAGGCACATCCAATCTCAATATATCGCCTACCAGCACTGCAACAATAAATTCTTCTTTGAATTATCATACATCCAGCGCTGCTGAGGCATCGTCAAATTTAGCGTCTTCGGTGCCGTTAACAAGTTCAGCTAGCGTATCATCAGGTGGTGCATCAACCCTCAACCCACTCGCCTTTGAGAATGGGAATTTTTCTGCTTCTGACTCTTCTAGTACAGCTAGCCAAAGTGGAAGCACCATTCAGCTCCCGGGTTGGGAAGTGTACCTTAGTCAGGTTAGTATTGACAGTGGCGAGCTGATTGCCGGATATGCACCTCCTGCAGATACCAACAGGCCTAGTGGAGTTGATACAGGTGACAGCGCAGCAGTAACTGGTTCGCCTGTGACCTTCTCATATCGTGATTCAGCTAACGATCTGATTTTGCAGACCAACAATATCCGCACTTCGGGCAACGGCATTGCCCATGGCCCTTACATTGTCTCAGATGAGGCAATAGGGCTAAAACAGAATGACCAAATTAGTTTTCAATGGGAGGGTCTTGGG
>WTJO01000033.1 GCA_011524805.1 Alphaproteobacteria bacterium | reverse complement strand
GATTTATGCTAAAATATTCATCTCGTGACACCTTTTTAGACTTACATACCATCCAGCTTTGTTTAGGATAATGATAACAAACATATAAGGTTGAGATGTCGCAAACAGAGATAATTACATTACTGAAAATTCTTGTTGATGGTTGCAAAAAGCACCCTGCTTATCGGGCCATTCGTCCGGCAACCGGTCGATGCCCAGAATGCGTTACCATGTGGCGGGCACGACAGAAGCTTAATGCGCTGGAAACCAGAAAGTAATTCTTCGTTTTTTGCTTTTTTTCTTTCAAGCATTTTTAATACTTTCTCTTGGCAATTAACGCGTTTTACCATCTTGCGTGAATTATTGGGGAGCAGCATGGCCAGATTATTTTCAACTTTTTTTCTATCTATCTGCTGTGTCATCTCACTATTTGCAACCAACTCAGCACCTGCCTCCACACAGATGAAAATTGACAAAATAACAGGCCAGCTAGCCAACCCGTGGGGCATGACGCTGATAGATAACAAGCATATACTGGTTACCTTACGGGCAGGTCAGCTTGTCCAAATCTCACTCAGCTCGGGCATAGCCACACCGGTTGGTAACCTGCCTGATATTGTCAGCAAAGGTCAGGGTGGCCTGCTGGATATACTCTATCATAAGGGTGAGGTCTTCCTATGCTATAGCGCCCCGCAATCTGGCAGAAACACTGCTACTTCGGTACTACGTGCCCGCCTCAATAACAATCAGCTTACTGATAGAAAACAGATATTTACCAGTAATTTCTCAGACAGTAATGGCTATCATTTTGGATGCAGGATGGTAATCAAAAATGAAACGCTATATCTGTCTGTCGGTGAACGGAACGAGCGCGATACTGCACAGGATGGAACACTTCATTCTGGCGCGATTATTGGCATTTCTCTAAGTGATAATATGCCCCTGACCCCTGCCCGTCCTGACTGGGCGGCAGGCATTCTCAGCAAGGGTCATAGAAACCCGCAAGGCATGGCGATACATCCTGATACACAGGAGATATGGGTACACGAACATGGTCCACGTGGTGGAGACGAGATTAATATTTTTACGGCGGGCGCAAATTATGGCTGGCCGATTACCAGCTTCGGGCGTGAATATTATGGTGCAAAAATTGGCAAAGGCATTACCTCTGCCCCCGGCATTACCGATCCTGTCTGGCACTGGACACCGTCAATCGCACCGTCCGGCATGGCCTTTTATACAGGTGATATGTTCGATTTTAAGGGTCAGCTTCTGGTTGGCTCTCTGAAATTCAGATCGTTATATCTGGTCACGCTGAAAGATAATCGGCCATCATCCGAAACAGTGCTGCTCAAAAACAAAATTGGCAGAATAAGAGATGTTGAGATAGCACCAGACGGCGCCATTCTGCTATTGTCAGACGAAACAGATGGCGGGCTTTACAGGCTAAGCAGACCCTGAGGTCTAATCTTCCAGCTCTACAATATTGCCGGCATTTATCAATGTCTTGCGCGCAAGCACCAGCAATGGCGGCACAATAAACAGGGTGGCCACTGTCGATAGCGCCAGCCCGCCAAACACAACCGTACCAATGCCGCGATATAGCTCAGAACCTGCGCCGGGGAATATCACCAGTGGCACAAGCCCGAACAAAGATGTCAGAGTAGACATGAAAATTGGCCTAATTCTGTTCTGGGTTGCTTCCAGCACAGCATCTTCGATATTCATCTTGTCGTCAGACACATGCAGAATAGTCTGCTCAACCAGCAAAATGGCGTTATTCACCACCACTCCTGTCAGAATAACAAAACCAAGCATGGTCAGCATATCAAGCGGCTGGCGTATGAACTGGTTCAGCAATACCAGCCCCATCAGCCCCCCTGCCATCGCAACTGGCACAGCCAGCACAATAATCAGCGGCAGAATAAAGGATCGCAGCAGCACCGCAAGCAACAAGATAATCACGCCCAGAGCTGTAAGCACATTTGTTTTCATCGCAGACCACGTTTTTGCAAGCTCGCCAGCCGCGCCGCTGACATCAACAGCCACATTGGCAGCGCTGGCCAGCTTGGAAACATCAGGCAGTATTTTTGTATCAATCAGTATCACCGCATCTTCAAGCGGGATTTCTTCTATTGGCCTCAATCTGATAGATAGCGATAATTTACCATCAAGCCGCCTGATCGTCTGGGGCGCAGATACAATATCTACATTCGCAATTTGCGATAGCTGGATAAGTGTACCTGAACGTGTAACGATAGGCAGCTCTTCAAGTGCTGACAGGTCAAGCGAACCGGCACGTTCACTGCCCAGCACCAGATCAACCAGCTTGCCATCAATTGGCACCTGCGCAACCGTGACCCCGTCATTAAAGACATCAACTGCGGTAGTAAAATCACGCGCAGACAGACCGGAATTTGCCAGCTTTTCCAGATCAGGCGTGATCCGTATCTGAGGTACATTTGCATTTAATGACGGGATAACGCGCATCTGGTTACCATCAGCCGATGGGAAAACCTCGTCAATTTTGTTAGTCATTTCACGCGCAACCTGCATCAGCGAATTAAGATCATTGCCTGTCAGATTGATATTGATTGAACGGGAGCCGCCGACAGAACGGCCAAATAACGAGGCCTGCGCTACAAAGGCACGTACCCCCGGCTCTGCAAAGACAGGCCGCATCAATACAGGCTTGAGATCTGCTACTCTGTCTGGCTCAACTGCCGCAGCACCTGCAAAGGCGCCCCCTGCAAAGGCAACAAAGAAAAACCGTTCAATCTGGGGCTGTCCGGCAGGCGGAGATTCCTTATCCCAGAGTGGAGCGGCTGCATTTTCCATCCGCTCGGCAATCCGCAGCGTTTCATCCATCGAATAGCCGGGCGGCACAATGATACGGCCAAACACGAAATTGGCATTGCCATCTGGCAAATAATCCAGCTTTGGCATGAATGTATAGGACAGTCCGAGAGATCCGGCTAGCAATACCGCCACTACGCCAATACCAGCAACCTTTTTTGAGATCACAATTCTGGTATAGGAGATGATGAGCTTTGAGAAGGCACGGGCAAAATGATCAATGCCCCAGATAGGAAACGGGGTTTTGAATTTGTCCTTATCGCCTGATAGCAGACGGGCGGCAAGTGACGGAATAACCGTGACAGAAATAAATACAGAAATCAGCACTGATACGGAAATAGCAATGCCGATATCCCTGAATAGCTGGCCAACGGGAAGTTCAAGCGACACAACAGGAATAAATACCAGCACAGTTGTCAGCGCAGAACCTAAAATTGGTGCCCAGACCTGTCTTGCACCACGATAGGCAGATTGAGGCGCTGTCAGGCCTGACTGTCGAAGCCTGAATATGTTTTCCATACTGACAATAGAGGCATCCACAACCATACCAACCGCAAAAGCAAGCCCTGCAAGCGAAATTACGTTGATAGACAGCCCCAAACCGGCAATCGCCACGAATGTTCCAACCACAGATACAGGCACAGCGATAAAAATAATCAATGTAGGGATAACAGATCTCAAAAACAGCATTAGAATGCTCAGAGCAAGCATGCCACCCACCCAGATATTCTGCTGAACAAGATCAATCGCAGAGGCAATATAGGTGGTTTCATCAAAGACGACAGACAGCTCAAGCTGTCTGTCTTTCAGAACAGTGTTGTTTAGCGTATCAACTTCTGCCCGCAGACGCTGCATGGTCTCAACAACATTACTGCCCTGTTCACGAAGCGCGTTGATGATGACCGCATCCCGCCCGTTCAGCCTTCTGAAACTGCTACGCTGTTTGGTATCAAACTGAAAATTTGCAATATCACCAAGCCTGACAGCCACCCGCTCGCCAGTAGCAGAAGATACTGTCCGCACAATGATATTTGCCGCTGTTTCAGGGGTATAGGCAACAACTTCTGAGCGCACAGTATAGGTACGCTTGCCCTCGTCAATCCGGCCAACCGACTGCAGCGAGGTTGAATTGCGCAACGCTTCCAGCACTTCAGATACGCTAAGCTGGTACTGGCTCAATTTAACCGCATCAACATTGACACGCATTTCATAATTGCCGCCGCCATTAAAGGTGATTTCAGCAACACCCTCAATACGTCCCAAACGGGCAACAATCTCATTTTCAACAAACTGACCCAGTTTCTCAAGATCAGGGCCTTCTTCGCCATCCCGCACAGACAGAGCCATCCGTGCAATTGGGCTATCATCAGAATTTGATGTGCGCACCCGCGGCGAACGTGACTCATCAGGCAGGCCGGACACACTAGCAAGCTGGGAGACAAGATCCGAAATTGCCTTGTCCATGTCCTGACCAACACCATAGCGCAAGCCAATACGTGCCTGACCGCTAAGTGAAGAAGATGACAGCTCTTCCACACCCTTTAATGATGACAGCTCATTTTCAAGCCGGTTAACAATTTCCCTGTCAACATCTTCAGGTGATGCGCCCGGCCATGACACCCTAACCTGAAGCTGTGGCTTCTCAATATCAGGGCTCATCTGGATAGGGATTGTGCGTAATGCCACAAACCCAAATAAAATAATCAGAAAAATAACCGAAAGAACAGCAACCGGCCGTTCAATGGCCTTCTTAATCAACCCGTTCATCAGCTATCCTTTTTGCCCTGAAAATCTAGAACAGGCTCATTGCCATTGGGAAGTCCAATCAGCGTCACTGTGCCTGTCATGATGGCACCGTCTATTTCGCCGTCAAATTTCAGTTCTATAATGCCGAAGGGCAAGGTAAGCTCACCTGTAAATTTCAGCCTTCCAGCCTCTTTTATAACCTCAACAGGCTGTCCGTTATACAGATTTACAGCATCTGATAGAACAAGATTACCAGTCTGCTCACCACGGCGTGTCTGCCATTTTAATGTCCACGAGACAGCGTCATCTCCGGGCTTGGCAGCTTTAGGTGCTTCCGGCTTTGGTCTCCCACCACCAGAAGCACGTAATGCATCACCATCAGAAAGACCTTCATTGCCCTTAACAACGACCATCTCACCAGTTTCAACACCTGATAGTACCATCACTCTGCCCTGTGATGTGCCGCCAATTTCAACTTCACGCCTGTTGGCAACATCATCTTTTGCTACAAAGACAATAAAGCTGCCATCCACAGGCAGTAAGGCATCTTTCGGGATGGTAACAACAGGCTCTGTCGGCCTGTCCGGAAGCTGAACTGTCAGCCGTAGCCCGTCTGCTGCCAGCGATTTGGGCAGATTTTTTAACGGTGTAAGCCTGACTGCCCGTGTTGCGGTGCGCTGGTCAAACTGTGGCAGAATTACCCGCAAGCTGGTTTTGATTTTCTGACCATTCGGCGTGCTGGCATCAACCGCCATACCTGTGGACAGATAGGGCACAAGTTCGGCTGGCACATCTACAGAAATTTCAAAGCTATTATCATTCTGGATTTCGGCAATCTTGTCGCCTTTGCGCATATAGCTGGACTGGTCACGGATTATAGACACAAGCTGGCCAGATACAGGCGCGGTTACATCAGCAGAGGCAATATCAGCTTTTAATTTATCAATCTGCAATCTGAGACGGTCTGTTGCCGCATCCAGCAGTAAAATCTGGTTTTCCAGTCTGGTCTGTGCCTGACGTCTTGAAACAATCTGCTGTTTGGCAGAAATGACCGCAGACGCAACAGTCTCTGCTGCTTCTGCGCTTACAACCCCTTTCTGGCTTAGCTGGGAGGCACGTGACTGTCTGGACTGTGCCAGTGCCAGACTTTCACCTACCAGCAACTCAAGCTGTTTTTCAAACTCAAGACTGGCTTTGGCCTGATCTTTCTGCAGTACTGTCTCGGCCAATTGTGCCTGTAATAGCTGAAGCTGATGTGATGCGTCTGTTACATCAAGACGGGCAAGTTTGTCACCTGCCGATACCTGACTTCCGGCCTTTATATCTGACAGGGTGATGACACCTGTTAATGGCGATGTCACCAGATAGCTATTTTCTACAATCACACTGGCAGGTAATGTTGTTGTAGATACTGACTTGTCAATTTCCGCAGGTGCCAGCTCAACTGTTGCGCCTCTGCCGCCGCCACGTGATTGCGCCTGAACAGGCAGGCTGTTGGATACCAGCACCGCACAGATGCAAACAAAGCCTGCAATAAGCATAATTGGCGAGATATTCCGAGAATGTGTCATTGTCTTCCTTTGTTTAAAAAGCGCAACACCCCTTATGTCAATATCAGCCGGGGAAAGAACGTCAATTTTTTATCGTTAGAATAACATTTGTTATTATACGAAAATGACCTTAAAATCGATGCTTAAAAAATACTCTTTGCGATGTTCTTTCGTCAAGAACCGGCTGTTACCAGATAATAAAACAGAAACAGAAAAATCACACAGGCCAGATTGAATGGAATATGCCAGCCAAAGGTAATCATTGATGGTGGTTTGTCGTTCAACCTTGCAGTCATCAACGCAATGGTGGAAAAAGGTGACAGGGTCATCGAC
>WTJO01000041.1 GCA_011524805.1 Alphaproteobacteria bacterium | reverse complement strand
TACGATTACCGAGATATCCGCTATTCCGTTTCAGACTATCCTAGAGCGTATTTCCGGCGATGTCTGGCTGGCATTATTGTCACTGGCAGGACTGGGGCTATGGGGGCTTCGTCATCCGGTGCTGATGGTGGTATTCGGGCCTGCCGCCACTTTTGCGCTGCTGAATTTTCTGGTCGGCAACAGGGCGGTATTTTATTCGGCGCCTATGTTGTGGTTTGGCTTTGGCTGGCTTCTGATGCGGTTTGGGATTCTGGCTGATCTCTATAAGGACAGGCTGCTGCCACATCTGCCGCAGTTGCGTCATGCCGGTATCAGCCTTGCCATGGTCATCAGCTTTACAACTGTCTGGCTGGCCAGCCCGACAGACTATCTTCAGCGCCCTACCTTTTCAAAACAGGTGATAAACAGCTTTTTATCAATGGCTGAGCCGTCAGCAGATGGTGATAAAATTCTTGTATCATGGTGGGATTACGGATATGCAGCCAATCTGTTCTCTGGGCAGAATGTCGTGCATGATGGCGGCGCGCAAACCTCGCCTGCAACCTTTCTGGTGGCACAGGCACTGCTTGAGCCATCTGCCGAAAAAGCGTCACAAACGCTTAAATTGCTGGCTGCCACAGGCTATCAGCGCACCCTTCAGATACGCTATAATGATGGCTCTGTAACAGCTGAAGAGCAGTCCCGACTGGCAGACCAGCAGGTATATTTGTTGCTGACAGAAGATATGAGCAACTGGATGGGTTCAATCAGCACAATCGGATTTTTTGATATTCGTTCAGGCAGGCCACTAACCTTTAATGGAAGCTCGGTGCTAAGATATGAGCCATTTGACTGCATTACCTCAGAGGGCGGTCTGGCATGTAATGGCAACAGATTTGACGGCGAGACAGGCCGGTATGGCAGCGCTCAGTTGGCAGGGATTATCTATACAGAACAGGGAAAAGTGGTGTCAGGCAAACAGTTTGACAATCCGACCACCCCCTATTTTATTCAGGCTGAAACAGCAGCCGGCATCGGCCAGAATCTGGCTGTAAATAAACGGCTATTCGTGTCTGTATTCAACCAGATGTATCATCTTGGACAGGTGGATGAGCGGTATTTTTCGCTTGTCTATGATGATTACCCACATGCCCGTATCTTCAGCCTGAAATAGCCGGACGCCAGCACTTGCTGGCTCTGGCCAGACAAAAAAGTCATGCGCTCTGCTGGAATCGGGACAGTTTCATGCTATTTCATCAGCTATAGCCCCCCTTTGGCGCGTAATATATATGAAACATAAAAAAAGATGACAGGACAGGCGACTGATAGATGGCTGAATATGGTTCTAAATCTCAGGTAGGCGGGCGGCTAAAACGCTATGCAAAAGTGACAACCACCATGTCGGGGCTGGCCGCCAGAATGGCTGGTGAGCGCTATCTCGGGATGGATATTGACAGGGACAGGCATGCAGCACAGTTGCGTGAAGCGCTGGGCAGTCTGAAAGGTCCCTTGATGAAAGTAGCGCAGATATTATCAACCATTCCAGATGCGCTGCCTGCCGAATATGCTGACGAACTTGCCTCGCTTCAGGCAGATGCACCGTCTATGGGCTGGCTGTTTGTCAAACGTAGAATGGCGGCCGAGCTTGGCGCCGACTGGCAAAGCCAGTTCGCCGAATTTGACAGAACAGCGATTTCGGCGGCCTCTCTTGGGCAGGTGCATAAGGCAGTATCACCAGACGGACAGCCTTTGGCAGTAAAACTTCAATATCCTGATATGGCCTCTGCTATTGATGCTGATTTACGCCAGTTAAAGCTGGTGTTCCAGCTATATGAACGCTTTGATAGCGCGATTTCAACAAACGATATTTACAACGAATTATCAGACCGCCTGCATGAAGAGCTGGATTATTGCCGTGAGGCCGCCAATCTGGCGCTATATCGGGATATGCTGAAAGATGAAGCCCATGTAACCATGCCGCAATATCTGCCCGAATTATCTACCGGACGTGTGCTGACGATGAGCTGGGTAGAAGGCCAGAAGCTGATGGCATGGCTAGAGGGCGCGCCCTCTCAGGAAGAACGTAATCAGGTTGCGATGAATATGTTCAGGGCATGGTATGTGCCGTTCTATTTTTATGGCGTGATTCATGGTGATCCGCATCTTGGCAATTATTCGATTGATAACAGGCTGAATATCAATCTGATGGATTTTGGCTCTATCCGTATTTTCCGCCCTGATTTTGTCAGCGGTGTTATTGATCTATATAAGGCCTTGCGGGATAGCGATGAGGCATTGGCTCTTCAGGCATATGAAAAATGGGGGTTTCTTGGTCTGGATAAGGAAGCTATCGAAGTTCTGAATATGTGGGCCGGCTTTATCTATGCGCCTCTGCTTGAAGATGGTGTCCGCCCTATCCAGCAGATGCGTGGCGGCTCGGAAGGCAGAGAACTTGCCGGCAAGGTGCATCAGGAGCTAAAGCGGATTGGCGGCATCAAACCACCACGCGAATTTGTGCTGATGGACAGGGCGGCGGTCGGGCTAGGCTCGGTTTTTATGCACCTGTCTGCCGAGGTGAACTGGCATAAATTATTTCATGAGCTGATAGATGAATTCGACACATCAAAACTTGCCACGCGCCAGCGCAAGGCAGTGCTGGGCGCAGGATTGCCAGAAAGCCTGCTTGAGGGATAGGCCGCCATCTGTGCTTTTGCCTCTTCTTGCTTTAATAGGCGCGAGAAGCGCTAGCATTCATCTGGTGCATGTTCTATAGTCAGGACGGGCGGCTGGCTATGGCCTCGTAGCTCATCAGGATAGAGCGACAGATTCCTAATCTGTAGGTAGCAGGTTCGAGTCCTGCCGAGGTCACCATTGCCTTTTGTAACGGTTATATGAAGAACGATGCGACATGAGTGAAGACAGTACGCAGATTTATACCATGTCGGCAATGCTGGGCTGGTGTGCCCGAACTTTTGCAGGTACCAGAAAGACAATCGCATCATTCAAAAAACCACGAACCGCTTCATGGTGTAGGTGCGATGGTGTCCTGTTTCCGTTTGATGCGCGTTTTATGGACAGGAAGCGCTTTGTTGCGATTGCATGCGGGGCGATAGAAGAAGATGAAATCGCCATTGCTGCCAAGGTGATTGACAGCAATGATGTTATCGTAGAATTCGGTGCCGGAATGGGGATTGCGGCTGCCAGAGTAAACCGGCTTTGTACGCCAAAACAACATATCTGTTTTGAGGCGAATCCGCATCTTGGTGCTTACAGCAAGGCATTATTTGCTGCAAATGAACTTGATATTACATATGAAACTGTCGGGCTGGGCAATGGCAAGACGCTGTCATTCTACGCGCTGGATGATTATATTCTCAGCTCGTTTGAGAAACCGGAAGGCAGAGATGACTTTCAGAAAATATCAATCCCTACCATCACGCTAGACACGGTTATAAAACAGCATCGCCCGACAGCGATTTTCTGTGATATTGAAGGTGCCGAAGCTGACTATTTCACATCTGAGAATTTTGATAGCGTGCAGAAAATCGTGATTGAACTTCACCCGCATATCTATGGCAGGGATGGTGCGGATAGATTTATTGCCATGTTAACACAGGCTGGTTTCAGGCTGGCCATAACACAAAGCGAAACCTACTGTTTTCTAAAAGATGGCTAGATAACTTATCGCCATATAGCAACCTTACCAAACAACAAAACCACCAGACAGGCTGTCAGGTGGATTTAGCGTTTTACATTCCGTAAGGTTAAGGGGTGCGAGGCCTTTATCTAGTAGCCTTCACGCTCTAGACGTTTGCGCATGAGCTTGCGCACGCGACGTGTTGATTCTGCTGTTTCTCGTGCGCGGCGCTCAGATGGCTTTTCGAATGCGCGGCGATTTTTCATTTCACGGAACAGACCTTCGCGCTGCATCTTCTTTTTAAGAACGCGTAACGCCTGATCTACATTATTTTCACGGACAGCAACAAACACGTTGGCATACCTCATTATTGCAGTTGGTTGTTATGGGCGGCCAGACTAGCATAATGCCGCAGAAATTGCAAATAGTTTGCGATCACCATCTTGCAAATCACCTGCCAGCCTCGGTAATAGCCCCTGTTTACCTATGGATATTCTGTGCTATCTCTAGTGTAAGGGCAGGATATGCCAGTGGATATATCTTGTAGATTCGCAAGATAGCGCCAGATAACCATAATTCGGGATGATAGATATGGATGATATAACAGCTCGCAAAGACAGGCTGATTGAGGCCTGCTTTATGCATGTTCCCTTTGATGGCTGGACTGAAACTACGCTTGATATGGCCTCACAGGACAGTGAAGGCAACAAGGACGCATGGCGCCAGCTATTTGACAATAAGGTCAGCCGCGCCTTTGCCCATTATAATCAGCGCGCTGACAGAATGATGGCAGAGGCGTTTTATGACTGGCTTGATGCCTCTGATATGCCGCCCCCTGTCCATGTAAAAATAAGACAGCTTATCCTGATACGGCTGGAGGCGGCGCGCCCGCATAAAGAGGTGGTGCGCAAATCGCTAAGCTATCTCTCGCGTCCCGAACATGCCAAGCTGGCTGCAACATCGCTTTATGCAACAATTGACGAGATGTGGCGTTGTGCTGGTGATACCTCAACAGATTTTAATTTCTACACCAAGCGGGCGAGCCTGTCGGCGGTTTATAGCGCAACATTGCTTGCCTTTCTGGCAGATGATACTGACGATATGTCAAAAACCGAAGCGTTTCTGGATAGGCGGCTGGCAGATATTGCCAAAATCCCCTCTATCAAGCGCCCCTTTATGGCTGCCGCGCAGACATTCCAGCAACGTGTTCAGGAACGTGCATCACGCTTTGCGCAGAAAATGGCAAATAGGCGCTAGCCAAATAGCCAGTATTCTGTCTGTCACCTGCCCGTTATTTCGATAGCTGGCAAGATACGCATAATTGTTGTATTGACAGGCTGGCTAGGGTATCACCTATGCTCAGAATCCGTTAATCTGTGTTCAGTCTGGGTGGAAGCCAATATGCCGATAAAAGTGCCAGATAATCTGCCAGCCCTTGAAACATTGGCAGCCGAAAAGGTCGATATCATTACAGATAATAGCGCCGCACGTCAGGATATCCGGCCGCTTCGTCTGTTATTTCTGAATCTCATGCCGAAAAAACGGGAAACAGAGATTCAGTTTGCGCGCCTGTTTGGCTCTAGCCCGCTTCAGGTCGAATTGCTGTTAATGACCACCGCCAGCTATACACCAAAAAATACCGAACCTGCCTATCTGCGTCGTTTCTATCGCCAGCTATCTGATGTTGAAGATGAGTATTTTGATGCGCTGATAGTCACTGGTGCGCCCATAGAAACGCTGCCATTTGATCAGGTAAGCTACTGGCCTGAATTAACTAAAATTATGGAATGGTCTCGGACGCATTGTTTCAGACGCCTCGGGATTTGCTGGGGCGCACAGGCATTGCTGAACCATTTTCACCAGATAGAGAAATACCAGCTTGATAGCAAGCTGTTCGGTGTCTATGACCATACCCTGCCAGAGGTGCCGGGGCGTCTGTTGCAGGGCTTTACAGATAATTTCCCCATGCCTATTTCGCGCTATACCTATAATAGCTCTGAAGATATTGATGCCGCAGGTCTGGAAATTCTGGCACGTTCTGAACATGCTGGTGTCGGCATGGTCAGATGTCCCCGTTCAGGCGATCTGTTTGTGCTGAACCATCTTGAATATGATGCAGATACGCTGGCGGCAGAATATTTCAGAGACAAGAATGAAGGGCTGAACACGGCCATACCAGCACATTATTTCCCGCAGGATGATGATAGCCGGCCTGCGATAAATAGATGGCGGCCTTTTGCCTTTCTGCTGATCAGCAACTGGCTGAATGATCTGTATCAGGACACGCCCTTTGATCTGACCAGCCTGTCAGACTAGCCGCAAAGCTATCATCATATTCCCTGCTATCTGCCATCCTATTTTGTAAAAAAGGTTAATCGGCTTATCCTGCCATTCTGTAGCGCGCTTCTATCCGAAATGCCTATATAACAAACGGAGGAATATGTAATGTCAATTATCATTTCAGTTTACTGGCTTCCGATCATTGTGGGGGCGGGGCTGGCATTTGCTCTGGGTATGGTGTGGTATCATCCATCTGTATTTGGCACAAAATGGATGGCAGAACAGCCACATCGAAAATTTCCCGATGCCTATCAGACAGGTATGAAAGCAGGTATGATAGCCTCGCTGATAGATGCTGTTCTGGTCGCAACACTGGTGACGGCGCTATTTTCAATTTTATATTATCCGGGTGTAATTCTGCTTGGGCTGTCTATTCTGGCAGGCACCTTTGCCGCTGGCGCTTTTCAGGGCAGAACCCTCAGAATCTGGATGATTGATGCTGGCTTTCTAATGGCTCAGCTTGCCATTATGATAGGAGCGTTGCGGCTTCTGACTTAGCCAGATAATCTGGTTGTCACATGCCCCATTTTGCGCCCGTCACGCGCCTCTGCCTTGCCATAAAGATGCAGGGCAGAGTCTGCTTGCTGGCTGATCTCATCCAGCCTCGCCATATCTTCGCCAAGCAGATTTTCCATTTTATATCGGCCAATAGCAGAACACAGGCCAGCTCCCTGCTGAAGGGCAATCCGGACGGCCTGTGTGAACTGGCTGGTAATACAGCCCTCAATTGTCCAGTGAAATGAATTATGCGGACGTGGCGCAATCTCGTTAAATATCACCTCGCCCGAATGGCTAACAAAGGCTTCCATTGCCATCACGCCAAACAGATCAACAGCCTCGGCAATTGCGCAGGCCGCCTGTTCTGCCTGTCGTGCCAGCATCTCATCTGCATCAGGGGCAGGGGCAATGGTCTGGTGTAGAATGCCAGATTTATGCTGGTTCTGTGCCAGCGGAAAACAGCCCATCAGCCCATCTGCATCGCGCCAGACAAGCACAGATATTTCAAAGGCAAAATCAACAAACGATTCCAGAATGGCTTCATGGGTGTTCAATGCCTGCCACGCCACCTTGGCATCTGTTTCAGCAGTAACCTGCATCTGGCCTTTGCCATCATATCCCTGTTCGGTAGTTTTCAAGATGGCCTTACCGTCAAGCTCTGACAGGGCAGCGACAAGCGTTTCGGCAGAGGTGATTGCCCAGAATTTCGGGGTAGCAATACCAACAGAGCGTGCAAGATGCTTTTCTCTGAGCCTGTTCTGCGCAATATGCAATGCCTTATGTCCGGGCGAGGCAGGCACATGGCCTGCCAGAAAGCGCATGGTCGAGGCAGGTACATTTTCAAATTCGGATGTCACCGCATCTATCTGGCTGGCAAATTCAGCCAGAGCTGTCTCATCATCATAATCTGCCTGGGTAAAGCTGTGGGCTATCTCTGCGGCTGGCGAGCCTTTTGCATCAGGGGCAAAGATATGTGCCTTTATCCCGCGTGCAGCGGCGGCTATTGCCAGCATACGACCTAGTTGTCCGGCGCCTAGAATGCCAAGCGTTTTGACGTTCATATCCATCTGAAAACCTGCTCCTGAAATAGCCTGTATAACAGCCCTGATTACGGTATTGTATCTGGCCTATGATTGTTCTGGATAGCTGGCAACACTGTCTGTCTGGCTGGCACGCCAGTCAATAAGGCGCTGTGTCAATGCGGTATCAGCTACTGCCAGAATCTGGGCGGCTAACAGGCCTGCATTTTTTGCTCCTGCCTCGCCAATAGCCAGCGTGCCAACGGCAATACCGGCAGGCATCTGCACAATAGATAACAGTGAATCCATGCCGTTTAGTGCCTTTGATTTTACAGGCACGCCTAGCACGGGCAGATAGGTGAATGAGGCAATCATCCCCGGCAGATGGGCGGCACCGCCTGCCCCTGCAATAATGACTTTCACACCTTCTTCTGCGGCATTGCTTGCAAAATCGGCCAGCCTCTGCGGTGTTCTATGGGCAGAGATAATGCGCATATCATAGCCGACCCCCAGCGCATCCAGCATTTCACTAGCGCCTTTCATGGTGTCAAAGTCGGACTGGCTTCCCATACAGATGATAACCGGATACTGGGGGGCAGAGGCAGGGCTGGTCATGATAGCGTCTTTCAGATGGCAATGTAAAATCAGATGGTGAACACGAATTTAGGCAATAATATCTGGCAGAATTTTGCCATGCAGACGGGCTATTTCATCTTTCAATATCAGTTTGCGTTTTTTCAGCCTTTGTATCTGAAGCTGGTCTGCTGTTGCACTTTCAAGCAGGCGGCCAATCACCTCGTCTAGATCCCGGTGTTCAGAAAGCAGGCCGTTCATCTTTTCAACAAGGGCTATCTGTTCTGCATCCTGTGAATTAATCAGATGCATGTCAATACTATCTGACATTGGCTGGTGATGATCCTGATATATGTTTTGATAGGCCGAGACTATAACAAATTTGTTCGGATTAGTAAATCACGCATCATCTTTATCTTTGCCAGTTTATCTGGTGTAATTTACGTGGTGTGGTTTATTGAGAGGCAGGCCTGCAACGGGCGGGTTGACCAGAAAGGCTTGGCGGCAGACCGGTATTTCGGTAAAACAGTCTGTGGTAAGGCCGACAATGCCAGACTGGCAATCCAGAAATGGCCGACCAGAATTAGGAAGAGGGATAGATAGTGTCTAGCAAGTTTGACAAATTTAACGCCGAAGTGGCATCAGACCCGATAGCTTTCTGGCAGGCGCAGGCAGAAGATGTTCACTGGATAACACCGCCAACAACAATTCTGGATGATACTAACCCGCCCTTTTATCGCTGGATGACAGGTGGCCAGATTAATGGCTGTTATAATGCGGTAGATGTGCATGTGGAACAGGGGCGCGGCGATGATATAGCCATTATTTATGACAGTCCTGTAACAGGCACAAAATCGACACTCAGCTTCGCCGAATTACGTGACAGAACAGCCTATCTGGCCGGTGCCATGCAGGCGCGCGGTATTGGCTATGGTGACAGGGTCATTATTTATATGCCGATGGTTGCAGAAGCGATCATTGCGATGCTGGCCTGTGCGCGTATCGGGGCTGTCCATTCTGTGGTATTTGGCGGATTTTCGGCCACCGAGCTGGCAAAACGCATTGATGATGCTACCCCGCGCCTGATCCTGACTGCCTCTTGCGGGATAGAGCCCGGCAGAATTGTGGCCTATAAGCCGATGGTAGATGAAGCGATTGATATTGCCAAACACAAGGTTGAATCTGTCATTTTGCTACAGAGAGAACAGCTGCTCGCAAAGCTGGTAGCAGGGCGTGATGAAGACTGGAGAGAGGCTGTTGCTGCCGCCGAATTTGCCGAATGTGTAGCTGTCAATTCAGAAGACCCTGCCTATATCCTATATACTTCTGGCACTACTGGCATGCCAAAAGGGGTGGTGCGCCCCACAGCCAGCCATATTGTCGCGCTGAAATGGTCAATGCGCCATATCTATGATTGCGGGGCAGGTGATGTGTTCTGGGCGGCCTCGGATGTCGGCTGGGTGGTTGGACATTCCTATATCGTCTATGCGCCACTATTTGCCGGCTGCACCACCATCGTCTTTGAAGGCAAGCCTGTCGGTACGCCAGATGCATCCACCTTCTGGCGGGTGATAGCAGAGCACAAGGTACGTGCCATGTTCACCGCACCAACGGCAATACGCGCTATCAAAAAAGAAGACCCTGAAGGCAGGCTGATTGAGCAGTTTGATATGTCAGAATTTGCCTATCAGTTCGTTGCTGGCGAGAGATGCGATCCGGATACGCTATTCTGGCTTCAGGACAAGCTGGGCGTGCCGGTGATAGATCACTGGTGGCAGACAGAAACAGGCTGGTCAATTGCGGCCAATTGTGCCGGCATCGAATTGCTTGAGGTGAAGGCAGGTTCGGCAACAAAGCCTGTACCAAGCTGGGATGTGCAAATTCTATCTGATGCTGGCGAGGTGCTAGGCGCAAATGAGATTGGCTCTATTGTGGTGAAATTGCCCATGCCGCCGGGTAGCCTGCCAACCTTGTGGAAT
Organism: Alphaproteobacteria bacterium; assembly: GCA_011524805.1. Taxonomy (GTDB): domain Bacteria; phylum Pseudomonadota; class Alphaproteobacteria; order Puniceispirillales; family Puniceispirillaceae; genus WTJO01. The sequence continues at coordinate 14,160 of WTJO01000041.1, read as the reverse complement.
AATGATAAGCGCTTTGTAGACAGCTATATGTCCCGCTTTGAGGGATATTACGAAACAGGGGATGCAGGCTATTTTGATGATGATGGCTATCTGTTTGTGATGTCACGCACTGACGATATTATTAATGTGGCTGGCCACCGCCTGTCTACAGGTGGCATGGAAGAGGTGCTGGCAGGTCATCAGGATGTTGCAGAATGTGCTGTAATTGGCGTGAATGATGCGCTTAAAGGTCAGTTACCACTTGGCTTTATCGTGCTGAAATCGGGGGTAGTTCGCAAAGATGAGGATATTATCTCCGAAATTATTGCCAAGGTGCGCAAAGATATTGGGCCTGTTGCGGCATTCAAACATGTTGTGATTGTGTCACGATTGCCAAAAACGCGCTCTGGCAAGATTTTGCGCGCGACCATGCGCAAAATAGTACAGGCAGAGCCCTACACTCTGCCTGCTACAATTGATGATCCTGCCATTCTGGACGAGATTACGGATGCGGTTGACGCCGCAGGGCTCATCCAGTCATCCTGATATGCGCCCTCCGGTGTTCATAACTGCCGGCAGGGGGAGAGGCTATGGGATTTCAGAGAGGTTTGCTGCCTGTTCTGCATCCTGTTTTGGCTGACCGCCGGCTTTCTCAATCGCCTTGTTCATATCCTGCTGGGTGCACAGGCCAAGCATAGCCGGATGTTTTGCCTGAATATTGGCGATATTCCAGTGGGTGCGTTCTCTGATTTTCACAATCGTTTCTTTTGTGGTGCCAATCAGCCTGCTGATCTGGGCATCTGATAATTCAGGATGATGTTTGACCAGCCACGCAATTGCATCAGGTTTGTCGCCGCGTCTGGCCACAGGCACATAACGCGGGCCTTTGGTGCGCAGGGCAGGTTGTGGCAGGTTGGTTTTTGAGATTTCCAGACTGGCTGCGCTATTTGCTTCACATCTTTCGATTTCTTCGCGGCTAAGCTGGCCATTCACAACAGGATCAAAGCCCTGCATGCCTGCGCCTACTTCGCCATCTGCGATGGCCTGAACCTCAAGCGGGTGAAGTCCGCAGAAATCCCCAATCTGGTCAAATGTCAGCCCGGTATTGTCAATCAGCCAGACGGCTGTCGCCTTAGGCATCAATAATTCTGTCATTGTCTTATTCTTTCAGTTCCTGTTATCATCCGCGCTCAGCAACCTGACGATATTTGTCTGTTCTGTGACCCTAGCCATTGGGGCTGGGGCCATCAGCACGCGCAGATTAAGCTGTCTGGGATGCGTTCTCCGGATAACTATATCACAGCTGGGCAATATAATGCAAAGAGATGTTTTGGTCTATTTTTTATGAAATTGTGCTAGGGTTATGCTAGAAGACACAGTCAGATAATAGCCTTAAGATAATGGCCAACCTAAATGAGAGAAGATGATGGATGAATTTGAAACTGTCAAACCAGCATCCCTGCCAACTGACCTGACAACTGCCAATATTGAAGATCTTGAAGCCTATATTTCGGCATTGGAAGCCGAAATTGAACGCGTTGGCGAGATTATCCGGCATAAGCAATCTGTTGGCTCGCTGGCAGAATCACTTTTCTCGAAATCTGACAGCTAAATATCTGGTGCTTGCAGGGGCTGGCATGTCAAATAAAGACAGATAGATGACACAGAATAAACAGACAGCAAAAAAGATTATCATCACTGGCGGTATCTCGGGTATCGGGCTTGCCATGGCGCGCGCATTTGCTGGTACAGGCGCGCATCTGGTGCTTGGCGGCATCGCAGACACACAGACAGTTAACCAAATCAGCGCCCAGATGGATGCATGCGGAGCTGCCTCATGTGTAATAGATAGCACCGATATTTCAGATGCAACTGCCGCAAGACAGATGGCGCAGGCCGCAATCGCATCAATGGGCGGGGTAGATGTGCTTATCAATAATGCAGGTATCCAGCATGTTGCGCCTGTTGAGCAGTTTCCGCCTGAAAGATGGCAGGCAGTAATAGATGTTAATCTGAGTGCGCCTTTTCATTTGTCGGCGGTCTGTCTGCCGGAGATGCGTGCCCAGAACAGCGGGCGGATTATCAATATTGCCTCTGTTCATGGACAAGTAGCCTCTGCCAATAAATCTGCCTATGTTGCGGCCAAGCACGGGCTTATCGGGCTGACCAAAACAATTGCGCTTGAGATGGCAGACACACAGGTGACCTGTAATGCAATATGCCCAGGATGGGTAAGAACGCCGCTTGTTGAAGCACAGATAGAGGCGCGCGCCGCCGCCTCATCTGATACTATCGAGGAAGCAGCCTATCATCTGGTAAGCGAAAAACAGCCAACAGGCAGATTTATGCGCCCTGAGCAGATAGCAAGCATGGCATTATTTCTGGCAGGGAAAGATGCTGATAATGTTACAGGAACAGCCTTTACACTTGATGGCGGCTGGACGGCACAGTAATGGTTAGGTGTAATTTAATGGAATTGAAAACCTACGAATGCTAATTTTCATCTTCACAATCAGCCTGATTATCAGCCTTGTCATGATAGTTACCGCGCCATATCAGAATGTTCTGCTCTATAAAAGACATTCAGGGCCGCAGCAGCTTCATAGCGGATATGTACCCAGATTAGGCGGGATTGCATGTTTTGCTGGCCTGCTAGCCGGATATATGCTCTCAGATTTTGAGATACAGGCTGTATTTTTTGGTCTGCTTATCGCTGTTGTGCCTGTATTTTTGATTGGGCTGACAGAAGATATAACTGCCCTGATTGCACCCAAAATCAGGCTGGTAGTTGCGGTGCTGACGGGGGTGATTTTTATCATGGTTACCGGCATCAGCATCACCCGTGTAAATGTCGACCAGTTTGACTGGCTGCTTCAGATTAGCTGGATTTCCTTTTTTGTGACCGTACTGGCGATCACTACCCTGACTAATGCCGTGAATATTATTGACGGGTTGAATGGTCTGTCCATAGGCACCTGTATCATTATGGCAGGGGCGGTTGGTATAATTGCAGCATATGCGAATGACAGCCAGCTATATCTGCTAGCCATGATCTTTATTGCAAGCATGCTTGGCTGTTTTGTGATTAACTTTCCGCTTGGGCGTATTTTTATAGGTGATGGCGGTGCCTATCTGATGGGCGCGATAGTGGCGATGTTGACAATTTTGCTGAGCGAGCGCAATCCTGAGATTTCTCCGTTTGCCAGCCTTATTATTGTGTTTTATCCCTTTTATGAGCTGGTACGTTCTACAGTGCGGCGTAAGCTGGCCGGACGGAACACAATGGCACCAGATAAGCGTCATTTGCACAGTCTGGTATTTGCCTATATTTCCAGATTTAGCCAGATGACAGATACAGGTGCCAATTCGCTATCTGCAGCCATTACATGGCTGCTCCCCTGTTTTTGTGTGGCGGTTGCGATAAGTGTACCGTACCAGACAATATGGCTTTGTGCTGGTATCATCATGTTCATTATTATGTATGAGCTTGCCAATTTATGGCTGAAAAAACAGATGAGCCGGCGCTAGCCCCTAGCTGTCATCAAAGCCCGGAAGCGGCTGCATCCACGCCGGAATATCCAGACTGAGCCTGTTCTGGTCTATCATCAAAGGTACATCATCTGTGCTATCTCTGACAGCATCAAGCCGGATGGTTGCAAGTGCAGTCTGTCTGGTGTGGCTAACAGATAGAATTGTGCCTATTTCCTTATCCTGCCATCTGATTATCTGGCCTGTCTGAAGTGATGCTGTAGCTGTATGGACTGGCAAAATACGCCGCTTTACCAGCCCCCGGTAATGGGTGCGTGCCGTAACTTCCTGTCCGATATAGCATCCCTTTTTGAAATCTACCGCATGGAGATGTTCCAGCCCCGCTTCCAGCATCAATGCCCGGTTCGGCGTCAGGTCTGCGGCTGTCTGCGGGATGCCAAGGCCTATCCTGAGCGCTTGCCAGTCAGCATCAGCAGATATCTCCAGCAGACTGTGTTCTGCCTGTTCAGCCAGACATAGATACCCTAGCTGGTCATGGCGCTCATCTCGCCGGATGATATAATTTTGACGTTCTGCCAGTTGTGGCGGCAAATTATCCTGTGATGGGATATGGCCTGCCATAAACTCTGTTCTTAGCGATATGTCCAGCTTGCGTCTAAGCCTGTATAGCGTAAGCCGTTTTGCAAGTGCCTCTGCCTGAGATGTTTCAGTCAGCAGAAATAATTGTGTTTCGGAAAGTCTGAACACCATCATGTCAAACAGAATCCGCCCCTGTGGGCTAAGCAGACAGGCCATACGTGCTATTTCGGTATCTAGCCGTGTTATCTGCGCAGTCAGCAGATCATTCAGAAACTCTGCTGCGCCTTCGCCACTGACAGACACTATCTGCATATGCTGATGATGGTAAAATCTGGTCATTTTCTATTTAGCTTTCCAGTATATCTGCTTACATAAAAATGGCGTTTTTTTGCCCAGAAACATCTCTTTTTATCTGGAATTACCTCTACAAACCCGTCTTTCTGATGGATGCCGAATTTCTGTGTACAGGCCATATAGCTGACAAAAATGGCATCATCTTCAATGCCGATTTTTCCTACCGGCCTGACAGATACTCTGATTTCAGGCAAGTCTGATGAAAAGCACTGGCCCTTTTTATTGCCTCTACAGGCTGTCTCATCTGACCATTTATTGCGCAGATAGCTTAACTGGCCGTCAATCACTTCAAAGCCTTCATCATCAAACATCACGCACCCATCATCAGGCGGTGTCTGACTTCTGGCAAATTCGCAGGTAAACCAGACGCCCTCCAGCCGCAATGCTGTTTCATCTGCCAGTGCCTGCCTTGTTGTCAGCATCAAAATGCCAGCCACGCATAACGTAATGCAGGCAGATAGCACGGACAGGTTTTTGCGTGAAAATAACGTCACAGTTGGCAGCTCCGTCTAGATAGCTATATTAGAGATAATATAGCTTATCAATATAGCGTATAAATGTTGCTCATCATAGGGCGGTGTGCAAGCCAGATTCAGCATTTCCCCCGATAGCTAGCATCATCATATGCCAGTATGGTACTATTTATCAGCATCATATAGCTGGCGATTAAGGCAGAAACATGAAACAGCATCATCTCCGCGCTATTCTGAATGAAGAATTACATACCCGCCCTTTTCATGATTTTGAGGGTACAGGTCGGTTCATCCGCTATATTTATCTGTTAGAACAAAGCGATGCGTCTATCTTCTCGGCTGTTAATCGCTGGCTGACCTCGCAAGGGCGGGCGGTCATCACGCCAGATGAAAAATTCAGGCGTGAGGCGTTTGATGACTATGCTTTGCGGGTTGAGCGTCATAGTGAATTTGTGACCATCAGCTTTATCGCCAAGGAAGCCAGACGCAGAACAGGTCTGCCGGCCAAGGCATTTGACCGCGCGGCGAACAGCCACCTGCCATTTGAGATGATCGAGAAAATCAAACATCCTGTATTTCATGCTATCTGGCTTGAGATAGGCGGCAAGGCACCCAAATCCATGAGCCCCGAGGCGGTGATCTCCATGCTGGATAGCCGCACCTCTGCTTCCAGTCTGGTATCTGACGGTGCCGGACAGGCGCATTTCAGCTTTGACTGTGATGACCATGGGTTTTCACGTGCTGTGCTGTTTAACAATAGCCTGTCTGCCGAGCGAACAGGCCGTTTGCTGTTGCGGATGGTTGAGCTTGAGACCTATCGAATGCTGGCATTGCTTGGTTTGCCGGTGGTGCGCGCCCATAGCGCGGCCCTTGGGCAGATAGAAACAGAATTGGAACAGCTGACCAGTGCCATCAGCACCATGATTTCGGAAAATGCGCAGCATCTGGGCAGTCTGCTACCACAGCTGTCACATCTGGCGGCACAGGCAGAAAAGCTGTCTGCCGAGACCAGCTTCCGGCTATCTGCCAGCATGGCCTATCAGGATGTGTTCTATGCGCGGATGCAGCGTCTAAATATTTCGCGGCTTGATGGTCATCAGGGGCTGGCAGGTTTTCTGGACAGGCGGATGATGCCTGCACTTCAAACCTGCAAAGCGTTCACAAGGCGTCTTGAAGGGCTGTCCAGCCGGGTAGAGCGTACAGGCTCGCTTCTGCGGACACATACCGAATATACCATCCAGAAACAGAATACCGATTTGCTTTCTTCGATGGACAGGCGCGCCCGTGCCCAGCTTCGTCTTCAGCAGACTGTGGAAGGGCTGTCGGTGATTGCCGGCACCTATTACGGGGTCGGGCTGGTCGGTGTGGTGGCACAATCTCTGCCAGAACATATGACCGGCGGGCTATCTGTTGATATCATCAAGGCGGCCAGCCTGCCTTTTGTGGCGGTCGGAATAGCCCTTATCCTGCGCCGAGGCAGCCATATGGTTAGCCGCCTGTCTAGCAGGGATTAATCTACTTCGGGGTAAAGCTGGTGCGGTCAAGCAGATTGAACCAGATAAAGGGCATGATGATATTTATGCCTGCCATCGCGGCCAGCATCACGCTCAGCCCGTCCAGCCCAAAGCCGCTATCTATCATCCAGCCCATCACCGCAGGTGATAATGCGCTTGAAAATACATTTAGCGGTGAGGCAAGTGCCTTTATCTCGCCAAGCCATCTGGTGCCATAGCGTTCTGCCAGAAGTGCGTTAATCACAGGTTGCATCACCCCGCCAGACGCGCCAAACAACACAAAAAATACTGCCAGCCAGAACGGGGTTTCTGCCAGATACAGCATAATTATCGCTACCAGCAGAAATATCTGCACAAAGCTGGCAATTTTATGGGCGCTGAATCTGTCGATCATGATGCCTGATAGCACCGCCCCGCCAATCGCCGCAATCGCATACCAGATATAATTTGCCGACCATGCCCATAGCGGCACCTCTTTTAGCTGGGCAATATGAATCTGGTGGAAAAACAGCCCTGTAATCACAAAGCCGGGAATCATCATCAGCCAGATAATCACAGCCCAGAATATAATATCGCCTTTGACCTGATAGCGTCTGATCTCTGGCATATCAGTGGGTGCGCTGTCATCTATCTGCGGTATCACACTATCTGAAACAGGCCTGTCTCTGCCGGGGCCATCTTGATATTTGGTGCGCTGGCACAAGGCCGGAATGACAGGCGCGAAACTGGCAAAAGCAAGAACAGGCAGTATCAGCCATATCAGCCGCCAGTCTATAAATCCTAGCGCCAGTATTACCAGCACGGGAAAAATGGCCTCGCCAATATTCATCCCGAACCCGCTAAAGGCAAGGGCGCGCCCACGTGCCGCCTGATAGCGTCTGCCCATCGCAGTTGAAAAGACATGATACATCATGCCCTGACCTGAAAGCCGCAACAGATAGATGCCAAAACACAGGCTTGCAACCCCGCTTACCGTGGAAAAATGCATCGCCGCCAGACAGACTGCCCCCATGGTCATCAGTGATAGGCGTGGCACAGAAACTGAATCAGCCAGCTTGCCAAGCCAGAACAGGGTGCATGCAGACAAGGTGGTTGCAATCGCGTAATAGCTGCCAAAAGCGCCATGGCTCAGCCCCAGATCACTGCGTATTTCATAGGAAAATAGCGAGATAAAAAAGGTCTGGCCAAAAGATGACCATAGCGACATCAAAATGCCATAGAGCATAAACCGCCATTCAGAACGGATAAAAGCAGAGGTAGCAATCTGGCGGGCAGGGGTCACGTGTGTCTCTTCTGTTTTGCATCATTTTTCGCTGGTCTGTCTTTTGGCCATACCAGATAGTGTGCAGACAAATAGCTATGGCTCTAGCGCTATCAGAAAATAGCCAGCCCTGTCCAGCTTTGCCAGCTATGCCCGCCTGTCAGACCAGAGCGGCCATCCAGTTTAGCCGGCACTACGTATATCCCCTACATGCTCCCGACAGGCCAGACAGACAGTATAGAGGACCCCGTTATGACAGTCAGATACCGCCAGATTGCCGCCCTTTTGATAGGCTCCGTGCTTGGGTCTGTGTTATTGATGCTATCGGGCTGTTCTGCCCCTAATATTGACAGATTCAAAGAAGGTAAGCCAAGCCTATCACTGGCCGAGTTTTTTGCAGGTGAAACCATTGCCTATGGCATTTTTGAAGACAGGTTTGGCCAGCTGAAGCGGCAATTCAGAGTGCATATTGACGGCCGTACAGAACAGGGCAAGCTGATACTGGATGAACAATTTCTCTATGATGATGGCGAGCAGGCACAGCGCATCTGGACAATCACCTCTACGCAAACCAAAGATGGCTTCATCCGCTATGAAGGCAGTGCAGATGATGTCACGGGCACCGCGACAGGCAAGGCAGCTGGCAATGTGCTAAGCTGGTCATATGATATTGAACTGGCGATAGGCGATAATGATATCGAAGTGCGCTTTGATGATTTTATCTATCAGATGAGTGATAATCTGGCGATAAACAGAGCCCATGTAACCAAATGGGGTGTTGAGCTAGGTACGGTTACGCTAGTATTTTTGCGTGGCAAGCTGGCACAGTCAGAACTGGCAGACAATAATTTTCAGCTTGAAAGATGGTAATCTGGCCACTTTGACCCTATCTAGATAGTATCACTGGTCTTTAGTAACTACTTTTTACGGATTATTGAGCTGATGGATGATGCATTACCTAGCTGGGATTTGACTGAACTTTATACCGATGACGAGGCAACACGTCAGGCAGATCTGGCAGATGCGCGCCAGAAAACAGAGGCGCTGTCTGTCCATAAAGGCAGTCTTGCCAGCCAGCCAGCAGAGATACTTGCCGATGTGATTGCCAGCTATCAGGAGATATCGGAAACCCTGTCACGGATGATGTCGCATGCTGATTTGGCCTTTGCCGCCGATATGTCAAATGCCGAGAATGCCAGCCGTGCGCAGAATGTCAGAGAAGCCTTGTCTGATCTGTCATCAGGGCTGTTATTTATTGAGCTTGAACTGGCAGAGATGGATGAGGACGCCTACCAGACAGCGCTAAAGACACCTGAATTTTATGCCTTTGAGCCATGGCTTAGACGATTGCGCCTTGGCGCACCCTATCAGCTTGAAACGCGGCTGGAACAGATGCTGGTCGAGCGTTCGCCCACAGGGCGCGGTGCGTGGGTCAGGCTGTTTGACGAGACCATGACAGCGATGCGCTTCCCCTTCAAGGGCGGCGAGGTCAGCGAGTCCGAAATTCTGAATGCGCTCTCTGATACAGATGCCGAAACACGCCGTGAGGCTGGGCAGTCTTTTTCATCACAGATGGACAGCCATCAGCGGCTCTTCTGTCTGATTATGAACACGATTGTAAAAGACAAAGAAATTGACGATAGATGGCGCGGCTTTGGGCGGCCTGTTTCAGCCCGCAATCTGGCAAATGATGTAGATGATGTCACGGTAGATGCGCTGGCAGAGGCTGTAACCTCCCGGATGCCGGATATCGCCCATCGCTATTACCAGATGAAAGCAGACTGGATGGGGGTCAAACAGCTTAACTGGTGGGACAGGAATGCGCCTCTGCCGGGGGATGATGACAGACGCTTTAGCTGGAATGAGGCTCAGGATATTGTGATGTCTGCCTTTGGCAGCTTTGATGATGGCATGGCAGGTCTGGCAGGCCAGTTCTTTGATAAAAGCTGGATTGATGCCGCTATCCGTTCAGGCAAGACCTCTGGTGCGTTTTCGCATCCGACCGTCCCGTCAGCCCATCCCTATATTCTGATGAATTTCGATGGTAAGTCCCGTGATGTGATGACGCTTGCGCATGAAATGGGGCATGGCGTGCATCAGATACTGGCTGGCCCGCAAGGCTATCTGATGGCTGATACGCCGCTGACGCTGGCAGAAACAGCCTCGGTCTTTGCCGAGATGCTGGCCTTCACATCGTTGATGGACAGAACAGATGATCCTGCCAGACGCCGCTTTTTGCTGGCTGGCAAGGTAGAAGATATGATGAATACGGTTGTCCGCCAGATAGCCTTTCACAATTTCGAAACGCGTGTACATGATAGCCGCAAACAGGGCGAATTATCTGCCGAGATGCTTGGCGATATCTGGATGGAAACACAAACTCAGGCGCTTGGGCCTGCTGTTTATCTTGATGAAAGCTACCGGCCTGTCTGGAGCTATATTCCGCACTTTATCCATACGCCATTCTATGTCTATGCCTATGCCTTCGGCGACTGTCTGGTAAATGCACTATGGCAGAAATACCGGACGTCTGGCGTTACAGAACAGCAAAGCTTTATTGCCAATTATAAAGGTCTGTTAAGCGCGGGCGGAACAGTGCGTTATGATGCTGCACTTCAGGTATTCGGGCTTGATGCAACAGATAAGGCCTTCTGGCATCTTGGTCTTGATATGATAAGCGCAATGATTGACGAGCTGGAAACGCTATAGCCACTTATCCGGCATATCCTGAAAATCAAACCATTTGAAACCGCCTGTAGATGGTGTTAGGCTGAGAATCTCGGCAATCTGTGCAGCTACAGGAGGATGTGATGGCGACCTATGAATGCGGAAAATGTGGCATGGCGGTAAATACAACATGCGCCAAATGCAATGTGCCCCTTGAAGATGCCAGCCTTGATCTGGGCGATAGAACAGTCCAGATAGCAAGATGCCCATCTTGCGAAGGTAAAATCAAATCGCCTCTATGCTGTGGTGAAGATATGGCCTGTAGCGTATAGCCCGCCAATAATCAGCCATACCAGCATATAGCACCTCCCGCCCTGTGGATAGACAATGCCAGAGGGGTGGCAGCATTTGTTGCGCGCACTATCTTAGGATAATCAGGCCTGATCCATATCAGGCGCGGCGTTGTTATTACAGGTGGTGCATCATGTTCAGATATATGTTTTCAGCGATGGTTGTTTTGTGTCTCTCAATGTCAGGGGCTGCATTTGCGGCTGGCAGTAGTAGCGACAGCTCATCTGGCAGCTATCAGCAATCAGGCACGAAAAAACAGTCCTATCTGATGAAGACAGCCACTAAACATATTTCGGACGAAAATTACGAACGTGCCTTTGAGTTGCTAAAACAGCAGGTCTCAATCAGCCCTGATGATGCAGATGGCTGGAATCTACTTGGGTTTAGTGCCAGAAAAATAGGTGATTTTGATACTGCCAAATCTGCCTATGCAACAGCATTGACACTTGATCCTGAACATACCAGAGCAATGGAATATATGGGTGAGATGTATCTTAGCCTGAACCAGCTAGAAAACGCAGAAGCCTTGCTGGAAAAGCTGGACAGCCTATGTTCATTTAACTGCAAGGACAGAGATATGCTTGCCGCCGCTATCAAACGGCATAAGCAGAAAAATAGCTAGCCATAGCGATAAAGGGGCAAGAGGCATAATCAATGTCGCAGGTAAAGATTGTCTGGTTCAAGCGTGATTTGCGCATTGACGATCATGCCCCGCTATATCACGCCGCCCAGAACCAAGCAGAAAAGGGCGGAAAAATTCTACCGCTTCTGGTAATAGAACCTGACTTCTGGGCACAGCCTGACAGTTCAGCCAGACAATTTGCATTTATGCGCGAATCTGCCCTCTCGCTGGCTCAGGCATTGCGCGCTCTTGGTGCTGAACTTGTGGTACGCACAGGCGAGGTCTGTGCTGTGCTAGAACAGCTGTCCGGCCTGTATGAGATTGAGGGGATTTATGCCCATCAGGAAACTCACAATAACTGGACATATCAGCGTGATCGTGCGGTGCGTAGCTGGGCACAATCCAGAGGTATCGCACTATATGAATATCAGCAGCATGGTGTTATCAGAGGGCTGAAAAGCCGAACAGGCTGGGCAAAAGCATGGGACAGCCAGATGTCACAACCCTGCCTGCCTGCGCCCCACAGGCTGGACTGCATCTCGGATATTGACACAGAAGATATGCCATCTGCACAACAGCTGAGGCTACCAGATGATCCATGTTACGGCCGGCAGATAGGCGGCAGTGCTGAAGCACATACATTGCTGGACAGATTTTTAACTGTCTCGGGTGTGAATTACAGAACAGAAATGTCCTCACCTGTGACTGCGCCTCACGCATGCAGCCGCATCTCTCCACATCTTGCATGGGGGACGCTGTCTATAAGAACAGCGTTTCAACAAAGTGAAATACATAAAAAATTGCTGGCGCATGACCAGCCAGATAGCGCATTATCCCCCCGACAGCGTTCAGCTTTCAGACAGTCTATTGCCTCCTTTCAAAGCAGGCTTCACTGGCATTGCCATTTCATCCAGAAGCTTGAAGATCAGCCGTCACTGGAATGGGAAAATGCCCATTCTGCCTATGACGGGATAAGACAGCAGGATGATGTGCTATGTTCTGCATGGCTTACGGGCATGACAGGCTATCCGCTTGTTGATGCGGTAATGAGATGCCTTCAGGATACAGGCTGGATAAATTTCAGAATGCGCGCCATGGTGATGAGCTTTGCAAGCTATCATCTGTGGCTTGACTGGCAACAGACAGCCCCGCTGCTTGCCAGACTGTTTGTAGATTATGAACCGGGGATTCATTACAGTCAGGCACAGATGCAGTCTGGCACAACAGGCATCAACACCATTAGGATTTATAATCCGGTGAAGCAGAGTATGGAACAGGATCCTGAAGCCAGCTTCATCAGGCGCTATATTCCTGAACTAGATGATATGCCGCAATCGCTTATCCACACGCCATGGCTCGCTGAAGATAAATTAGGTGGCTATCCCATGCCGGTAGTTGATGAGAAGAAGGCGCGCCAGCATGCGGCCTCTATCATGCATGGGCTGCGCAAAAAGCTCAGTTTTGCATCAGAAGCAGATAATATCCAGCAACGCCATGGTAGCAGAAAGGCAGGCCTGCCCCGCCATCCGCGCCGACAGGTAAATGTTCGTTCCAAACCCGCAGGCCAGCTAGAGCTATTCTGACGGGCAAAGTTCAACCATCACAATCTCATTCTGGCTGCCTAGCCGCATGCGTGGTCCCCAAGTGCCACTGCCAGAGGAGACATATAATGCAGATTGTTGTTCTTCAAACAGGCCATAGACAGTCCTGAACTGCATCCGCACCAGAAGATTGAACGGGAAAATCTGGCCATTATGTGTATGGCCTGACATCATCAGATCAACCTCGCCTGCCATATCATCCCAGATAGAGGGCTGATGCACCAAAAGGAAATTAAACCTGTCCGTATCCAGCAGCTTTCTTGCCATATCTGCCTGTGTGTTCGCAGATTGATTATCGCTGATCCCAATCAGATGTATCTCGCCAAGAGAGGCGGTCTGATTATCCAGCATAGTAATATTAAACTGCTCAAGCGCCGCTAACTTTTTATTGTGCTCTCTGACATAATATTCATGATTGCCAGTAACAAAATAGATTGGCTGGGTAATCTGGCGCAAGGGCAACAGATCATCTGTCTTGAATGAACTTGAATCAAATAAATCGCCACCAATAAGCAGATAATCAAATTCATATTGGACTATTTTCGTGCAGATAGCATCAAGCAGACGCCGCGAATTAGAGCCTAGATGAACATCGCTGATAAACATCACTTTGACAGGTTTTGTCAGCTTGGCGTTTTCAAATGTTAAGTTTTTTATCTGTATTTTGTGCCCCTGTATCAGACTGGCAATTGCCACACTGATGAAGATAATCAGCAAGGCAAGGCCAATCTCAAATTTAGCATCAGGCATAAAGTATGAGATCAAATAGCCAGGAATAAAGATACAGAACCCCAGAAATCCCAGCCCCATGCCATAATGTGTAAGCCCTTTAATCAGGGGGGTCGAGATATGTGTGACAAAATAGGCAAATACGATCGCAAAGATAATCACGGACAGCAGAGCCGAATATATTTGCAGGATGGGGGTGCCAAATAGAAGATGTGATAGCAGGAAAAACGGATATACATACAGCAAATAGGTTATGCATAACGCTATAATGGCAAAGATGAAAATGCGCATGTAGGCTCCGGTTTTGCTGTTTGGTCTATCTGTTTGGCCAGATGCTCAAACAGTAAGTGCCAGATAGATATATCCTGATCAACATGTTAGTAGCATCACATCATTCTGGTTTATCTTTTTCGCGCCAGTCACCATGCAGACAGATGACGCGAAACAATTCAACTGGGCGTATAAGTTGATACAGGGAAAATGGTGCTGCTAGCGAGTTGTCCTTACCTATACCCTGCGTCAACTCAAGTCACCCTTGAGC
>WTJO01000082.1:2973-6510 GCA_011524805.1 Alphaproteobacteria bacterium | reverse complement strand
GCCTTTAGAGGTACCTATGTGCATATCCCGCTACTGGCAATAGGGTTCGGCATTGCCATGTTACGCAAAGGAATTGATTTTATCTAGCTTGCATCGCTGATCGTATTCGGAGAATTGCTGATTGTGATTACCCGCTTCATTTTCTCTTATGAACAGGCATTTATGGGTGATCTGGTGCGCTTCTGGTATGCCTCACTATTTCTATTTGCATCTGCCTATACGCTTATCCATGACGGGCATGTGCGTGTTGACGTGATCTATGCAGGCTTTTCGGAAAAAGCCAAAAACAGAACCAATATGCTGGGCTCTCTGCTGCTTGGCCTGCCGCTGTGCTGGATCGTGCTCTTCAGAGGATTGTGGAGTGAATCATCTCCCTTCAATCTGGCCCTTCTAAATTTTGAAGTAACACAGCAAGGTTTTGGCATGTATGTGAAATATCTAATGTCAGGCTTTCTCATCATTTTTGCATTATCCATGATTTTCCAGTTTTCAAGTTTCATTTTATCGGAAATGAATAAACTGCGCTCGGAAACATCAGCTTAAATCGCCGCATTTGCGGCAGAGGTTCGTTCAGCTATGGAATTATATTTTCTTTTTCTTCTGTTTGTTGTGATGATGGCAGCCTTGGGTCTTGGCTTTCCGGTTGCGTTTGCGCTTCCGGGTGCTGCTATCCTGACCATTGGTCTGGCCTCGCTTACCGGCTGGCTGATAGCCGGTGATGTAAAAATGTTCTTTGCTCAGGACGGGCCGGTAGAATGGCTATCGGCCGGCGTGATGAATTTCCGGGCTATCTATTATGATTTTGAGAGAGATACGCTGATTGCGATCCCGCTCTTTATTTTTATGGGTATTATGCTGCAACGCTCGCGTATTGCCGAAGATTTGCTGATGACAATGGCTGGTCTGTTTGGCCCTGTGCCGGGTGGTCTTGGCATTTCGGTTGTATTTGTGGGTGCGTTGCTTGCCGCAACAACAGGTATTGTTGGCGCGACAGTTGTGGCGATGGGGCTGATTTCCCTGCCGTCAATGATGCGGAATAATTATTCACCATCTCTGGCATCCGGCACAATTTGCGCCTCTGGTACTCTGGGCCAGATTATCCCGCCATCTATCGTGCTTATTATTCTGGCTGACCAGCTTGGCTCGGCATCAGATCAGGCCTCTGCAATGCGTCAGTCACTATATCGTGAAGCGACTGGCGAATTTTCAATGCCCTCTGCGCTTGATGTCACCTCTACCTCGGCTGGTGATATGTTCCTTGGCGCGTTCTTGCCGGGCATGGTGCTAGTAGGTGTGTATTTCGCCTATATCCTTATTACCGCGCTATTGAAGCCAAATATGGCACCTGCCGTGCCTAACCCTGACGGCTTTACAAAAGCGTTTTTCGGACGGGTGATGTTTTCTCTGGTACCGCCGCTTGTGCTGATATTTCTGGTGCTTGGTTCAATCATTATGGGTATTGCGACAGTTAATCAGGCAGGTGCTATCGGGGCGGTTGGCGCCACGATTATGGCTGGCTATAAATTGCGTGAAGGCAACAGAGATGCGGTATATCCTGCCGTTCTGGCCTTTGGGTCTGTAGTGGCTATTTATGTATTGCTCAGCCTGTTTGATCTAAACGTCAAAAATCTGGCCATTACTCAGGCATATGTGCCGGTATTTCTGGCAGTTATTGCCTCTATCACGCTGGTGATCTCGATAGGCTGGTCAACATGGCGTACGTTCAAGCTGGAAAATACGCTGAATGAAGTGATGATTGAAACAGCAAAGACTACCTCTATGGTATTCATCATCCTGCTGGGTGCAACTATGCTGACAGCTGCATTCCGCGGATTTGGCGGTGAAGAATATGTACGTGACTTCCTGCAGGGACTGCCGGGTGGTTTCTGGTCACAATTTATTGTGGTGATGGCGGTTATCTTTATTCTTGGGTTCTTCCTTGATTTTATCGAAATTGCGGTTGTTGTGGTGCCGATTGTTGCGCCAATTCTACTTGCCGACCCAAGTGCGAATATCACGGCTGTATGGCTGGGTGTCATGATCGGGGTAAATATCCAGACCAGCTTCCTGACACCACCATTTGGCTTTGCGCTATTCTATCTCAGAGGGGTGGCATCAAAAGCAATTTCAACCATTTCGATCTATCGCGGGGTTGTGCCATTTATTATATTACAGCTTATTGCCCTTGCGATTGTCGGAGCAGTACCGCCACTGGTAAACTATCTGCCAAACAGATTTTACCTATCGTCATTCAACGCACCGCCGCCGCAAAATCCGCGTCTACAGCAATGCGTTGAAGATTATCTGGCAGAAGCGCTCACCCAGAACCAGCAATCCATCAACGACTCTATCGCCATGCTTGGCACGGTCAATCTGGATATACTGCCAAAGAAGGTTGCAGGTAAAATATCTGATGCCCAGAAAAATGCAGGTGCTGTACTAGGCCATCTTGAAGATGTGCAGGGTGCAGAGGCTGTTCTGGCCGAAGCTACCATAACCTATGCTTCTTTCCACTCAGATGTGCGGGCAATTGAACGTGATATCCGTAAGCTTGAAACACAGATCAAGCGAAAGAAACGTGAAGCGCTTGCTGCCAGAACCGAAGAAGATAAGCAGCATATTACCGAAGAGATAGAGGAGGCAATGGCCAGACAGCAGGCGCTTGAAGAATCGATACCTGCCGAATGGGAAGGTGCGGCGAAAGACTATCAGGCAAAGCAGAAGGTGCTTAATACTGCCAACCGGAAATATCGCCGCGCCATGGATGACAGCTTTGCCAACGTTGATGAAGTAATTGGCCTTATCAATGCATCTGACGCGCTGAAAGCATATCAGCCACGTCTTGATGAACATATTGCCGCTCTGGCAGCTATGAATAATGAAGACAGGCAAGTAGCATTGAAAGAAGCCGAAAAAGAGATTGGCGCCATTACAGGTGGTTCTGACATTAAGTCATTACTATCCAAGGCACGCCGTGCCTATAAGAAAGATGATAGTGCAAAAGCAGAGGGCTTTCTTGCAGATGCCAAATCTCAGATGACTAACGAGCTGGCATGGCGGGCTGATGCTGTAACCTCTGTTCTGCCTCTGCTTGAGAGCTATCAGGCGCAGACAGCAGATACAATAGGGCTTCGCGGTCAGGACAGATTGCCGTCATTCCTGGTGCCGCGCATCTCTACCTGCCGGTCACAGCATCGCGATATTTCATTGCAATTCTAGCACTGCCTAGATTACCAGACACCGGAAGCCTGCATATTATTATGCAGGCTTTCTTTTCTGTGCGGCAATGGCTAAGCTGGAAGCTGGAACGCAACAGATTTTTAGGGAGCTACTGATGAGCAAAGCCTATTTTATTTCCACCTATCATGAAATCTATGATGAAAACAAACTGGCAGCCTATGCCGAACTGGCAGGGCCTGCGCTTGTTGCACATGGCGGCCGGATATTGGCGCGCGGCATTGCCAATGACGCCAAGGAACACGGCAAGAAAATGCGGACAGTATTGCTGGAATTTGATTCTGTTGAAGCCGCACAGGC
>WTJO01000082.1:0-2873 GCA_011524805.1 Alphaproteobacteria bacterium | reverse complement strand
CTCGATTTCGCTTCTGACCAGATAGCGTTCAAACCTCAGGCTAAATTTATCTGTCACCTTATGCTGAACGCCCAGATTAAAACCGGGCATCAGCCAGTGATCTTTTACACTCAGAACGTTTGACGAATAGGACACATCAGAAAAGCTAATCCCCAATAGCGCCTCTGTATCCATCAGCTGTTCGGATATAGGCGCCTTGGCAATAACAGCAAAGCTGTCAACAGTTGTATCAATGGAAAAATTGCCATGATTTGGGCGATGATGGTCTGTGGAGATCTCCATCATCCTGCTATATTCTGGGGCAAAATGCTCAGTTAGCGGCAAGCCGATGCCAATATGATACATTGATGTTGTTTCAGATGAAATATCCAGCGTATTGGGGTCAACCACCGTATTACCTATGCCGCCAGTCATCTAAAAAAAAATTTGCTGTGTTTCTGCAATTGCAGGCGATACGGAAATTGCCACCCCTGTTACGGCAATCATGATGGCAAGTGCCTGCCTGCCTAGCAATTTAACGAAATCACAGGCACCGGCATATAGCGTTATGAGCATATGAAACACGGGAGATGTCCTCATTTTTGCAATTATCAATGCGACACCTTATCACCCATTAACTTAGGTTTTAGTTAATTTAGTTACCAAAACGTGCATATTTTTCATTTTTTTGCTGGTATAGATAGCTACATATCCAGATTATCTGCACCTCTTCGGTCTGTTTTGCCGCCAAATTTAATAATTTTCGGCAACACAGCGTTTGGGACTATCCGAACAACCGCTATTCAGGCTAATCTGGAGGCGATGTGAGTTATGCACCAGCTGAAAGGTAGAAGATGTCGCTTTATAGCCAGCTATTACACAGGCAGGAAACAGGCAATCCGATAAAAATTGGCATGGTAGGGGCAGGTAAATTTGCATCCATGTTTTTATCTCAGGCACGCACACTGGCAGGGGTTCAGATTGTCGGAATTGTTGATCTGAATCCGGCGGCCGCACGCAATAATCTTGAATATGTTGGCTGGCCGGCAGACGGGCTTGACGCAACTTCTCTGGATGAGGCTGTGCGTACCGGAAAAATCTATATTTTTGAAGATGTAGACGCACTTGCCGCGTCACAGCATATAGATATTATGGTAGAGGCCACAGGCGACCCGATTGCCGCCATAGACCATATTGTGACCAGCTTTGCCTATCACAAACATGTGATAAATGTAACGGTTGAGGCAGATGCCTATTGCGGGGCTGGGCTGGCAAAGCGTGCGCGCGAGGCAAATGTTCTTTATTCGCTTGCCTATGGTGACCAGCCTGCGCTTACTGCAGAGCTTGTTGACTGGGCACGTTGTTGCGGATTTCCTGTGACGGCTGCTGGCAGAGGCCATATCTGGCAACCCCATTTCCGGCTTTCAACGCCTGAGACCGTCTGGGATTACTGGGGACTAACCAGAGAGCAGGCCGAACGTGGCAGGCTGAACCCGAAAATGTTCAATTCTTTTCTGGATGGCTCAAAGCCCGCGATTGAATCTGCGGCGATTGCCAATGCGTGCGGGCTGAATGTGCCAGAACAGGGATTATCCTATCCGGCAGGCGATGTTGACGATATTCCGCAATTAATGCGGCCAGTCTCCGAAGGCGGCATGCTGGAACAATCTGGCATGGTAGAGGTTATCTCGTCCTTACGCGAAGATGGCAGTCATGTCGGATATGATATTCGCAAAGGTGTCTGGGTTTGTATCGAAGCTGATTCCGACTATATCAAAAACTGTTTTGAAGAATATAAGGTTGTTACAGATGAATCAGGCCGCTATTGCGCCTTATATAAACGCTGGCATCTTATCGGGCTTGAGCTTGGCATGTCGGTCGCCACTGTGGGGGTCAGGCATGAAACAACAGGCACCCCGTCTGCATTTATAGGTGATGTTTCCTGTGCTGCCAAAGCAACATTAAAGGCTGGAAGCTATCTTGATGGCGAAGGCGGCTCAACCGTATATGGCGCATTGCGCCCTGCCAGCATATCAACCGCACATAATTATCTGCCACTGGGTTTATGCAATGGTGCCAGATTAAAACGGGATATCGGGGTTGATGAATTGATCAGATGGGAAGATGTAGAGATTGACAGCTCTGCCTTGGCTTTCAGACTGCGTGAGGAAACAGTATCCCTGTTATAATTTCCCTATTACAAAGGTATATGGCATAGCTTGATGATAGCGGCGCGAGGTGTTAATAATAGGCGCTGAGGATAGTAGCAAGAAATGGTTCTGAGGTTGATTGTAATGGTCAGGAAATGTCTAACCCCCTTCATCATGTGTATAGCCATGCTGTGTATCAGCACGACAGCATCTCTAGCGGCAACCGAAATCAAATGTAAAATCAAAGGTGTGGGCATACGGAACTTTAAGCTGGAAGGCTTTTTTGTTCAGGAAGTATTCGTACGCAAAAATAAACAGGACTGGAAATTATGGTGTCCCACAAATGAAGATCAGACCTTCAGAATGGGCAAGAAAGAGGCTTTCTGTCAGGTTGCCAAATATCCGCATCGCGGCATGCTGATCTGGGGCGATACGGTAATCAATTTCAAAGAGCCTAGCTGGAAAATGAGATACCGCTATGCAAAACCGGGGCAGGAATATGTCGATTCCCAGCCTAATGGCCGTGAAGTTGGCACCTGTCAGTTCTGGGGCGATTAGGCTCACGGCTGGCAGGCTATAACAGACGCCATCTTATAGCAGGATACAGATACTTGAGAAGATACCAGTTCTAATCTTTGGGTCTGGCCTTGCGCCGGCTGCCATATGAGGCTCTATGTACCAGCCCCATCACCAACAATACGCCAAACGCATTAACGAGTACTGATAGCGGTGAATTTAGCATCG
>WTJO01000003.1 GCA_011524805.1 Alphaproteobacteria bacterium | reverse complement strand
TTAACATGGCTGTACCAAAGAGTAAAATCAGCAAGTCTAAGCGGAATATGCGCCGCGCACATGACTCGCTGAAGAGTGATGCTTTTGTTGAAGACAAGGTAACAGGCGAGTTGCATCGCCCACATCATATCGACCTGAAGACAGGTATGTATGGTGGTAAACAGGTGCTGAAAGTCAAAGACCGGTTCTAGCATTAACGCCTTATTCTGCGAGCCTGTCTTTCATGTCCGAAACCCCAAAAGATTTCTACGATGCCACAGAAGCTGTATTCTGTATTGGTGATATCGTGAAACATAAACATTATCCCTTCCGTGGGGTAATTGTTGATGTTGATCCCGAATTTGACAATACCGAAGAATGGTACCAGTCCATTCCTGAAGAAGTACGCCCAAAGCGCGAACAGCCTTTCTACCATCTGCTGGCAGAAAATTCGGATAGCTATTATTCTGCCTATGTATCACAGCAAAATCTGATTTCTGATGATGAAAACGGGCCTGTTGGCCATCCTGACGTCTCAGAGCTGTTTGATGGTATCGAAGAAGGCCGCTATCAGCTAAAACGCGCTGCGTTCAATTAAATCCTGATCTCGCCAGTACTGGCAGGCTTGACTGTGAATATGCAGCTATTTCCCATCAGGTGGTAAATCCTCTGAAATAGGGCAAAATTTTCCAGATTTTTGCAAAATATGGCAGCTGCAGGGCTTGCGCAATCAGGTCATATAACTATATAGCTGTAAAATGGACTAATTTAGTCTTGAATATGATAATCATTCGCAAAAACAATATCTTCTAGCCACTAATGCAGAGCTGGCTGGCAGATAAATCAGGGGTGTTTACATGCTGAAAATTAACCGGATGACAGACTATGCGATATTGGTGCTTGGTCTTTTGCATCATCGCGGTGATGAGCAGCTGACGGCTAATAATATGGCAGTTTATCTGCAACTTAATAAAACCACCATAGCAAAGGTTATCAGAGCGTTATCACAGGCTGGTCTTATTGAAACCTCAAGAGGTATTCATGGCGGCTGCCAACTGGCTGTTGATGTCTCCAAAATCACTGTAGCCTCGGTGGTAGAGGCTATTGAGGGGCCAATCGCGCTTACCGCATGTGTTGAAGGCGCGGATGAAGCCTGTTCAGTGAAGTCAGGCTGTTTTTTGAGTGGGCACTGGAATCATGTAAATGATGCTATAACCTCAGCCCTTCACAGCATTACGCTTGCAAATTTATTTCAGCCGGAGGCGATTTTCCCGCCTGCTGAATTTCACTCACCATCAGCATCTGTATCAGGTGCCAGTATGCAGAAAGTCTAGATAATGGTCGCGACAGTCGAGACAATAAATCAGGTTGAACAGGCAACAGGTAGCTATAAATATGGCTTTGTTACCGATGTTGAAATGGAAAAGGCGCCAAAAGGGCTGAATGAAGATATCATCCGCTTTATCTCGGCCAAGAAAGATGAGCCGGAATGGATGCTAGACTGGCGTCTAAAAGCCTATCGTTACTGGCTTAAAATGCCGACACCGGACTGGGCAAAGTTGAATATCCCGCCGATTGATTATAATGACATCTATTATTATGCCGCGCCGAAATCTGCCGAAACGCCGAAATCGCTTGATGAGGTTGACCCTGAATTATTGCGCACTTATGAAAAGCTGGGAATACCGCTTAACGAGCAGAAAATGCTGGCAGGGGTTGCGGTTGATGCGGTGTTTGATTCTGTTTCTGTTGCGACCACCTTCCGCGAAGAGCTGGCAAAAGCAGGGGTGATATTCTGTCCTATCTCCGAGGCGATAAAGACACATCCCGAACTGGTCAAAAAATATATTGGTTCTGTTGTGCCTGTCTCAGATAATTATTTCTCGGCGCTAAATTCGGCTGTCTTTACTGATGGCTCATTTGTCTACATCCCGAAAGGGGTGCGCTGTCCGATGGAATTATCTACCTATTTCCGGATTAACGAGAAAAATACAGGCCAGTTCGAACGTACCCTTATCATCGCAGAGGATGAGAGCTATGTTTCATATCTTGAGGGCTGTACAGCACCACAAAGAGATGAAAACCAGCTTCATGCTGCGGTCGTCGAACTGGTTGCCCATCATGATGCCGAAATTAAATATTCGACTGTGCAGAACTGGTATCCGGGCGATGAAGAGGGCAAGGGTGGGATCTATAATTTTGTGACCAAGCGCGGCGCCTGTCGCGGCGACAGATCGAAAATTTCATGGACACAGGTTGAGACTGGCTCTGCTATCACATGGAAATATCCGTCATGCGTATTGCGCGGCAAGGATTCTGTTGGCGAGTTTTATTCTGTTGCGGTAACAAACGGCGCACAGCAGGCAGATACCGGCACAAAAATGATTCATATTGGCGAAGGTTCAAGCTCGACCATCATATCAAAAGGCATTTCGGCAGGAAAATCGCAAAATACCTATCGCGGTCTTGTAGAAATTCATAAGGGTGCCGAGAATGCGCGCAATTTCACCCAGTGTGATTCTCTGCTGGTTGGCGATAAATGCGGTGCGCATACTGTGCCCTATATCTCATCACGTAACCCGACAGGCAAGGTTGAGCATGAAGCAACAACCTCGCGTATCTCCGAAGATCAGCTATTTTACTGCCTGCAACGTGGTCTTGATGAAGAAGATGCTGTCTCTTTGATTGTGAATGGCTTCTGCAAAGAGGTAATGAAAGAACTGCCAATGGAATTTGCAGTAGAAGCCCAGAAATTAATTGGTATTAGCCTCGAAGGCTCAGTTGGCTAGATAGAAGGATAACGAACATGGCATTATTGGAAATCAGGGATTTACATGCACGTATTGGCGATGCTGAAATCCTGCATGGTATTAATCTCACCATGGATAGAGGCGAGGTGCATGCCATTATGGGGCCAAACGGGTCCGGTAAATCTACCTTGTCCTATGTGCTGTCTGGCAGAGATGGCTATGAGGTAACACAAGGCGATATTCTGATGGATGGCGAATCCGTGCTTGAAATGGAAGCAGATGAGCGGGCGCGCCTTGGCATGTTTCTGGCCTTTCAATATCCTGTTGAATTGCCGGGCGTAAGTGGCATGGCCTTTTTGCGGGCGGCAGTGAATGCACGGCGCAAGGAACAGGGACTTGATGAAGTTGACCAGCTTGGGTTTGTGAAGCTGGCGCGCTCTGTTGCCAAGAATCTGGGTGTCGGTGACGAGATGCTAAAGCGTGCTGTGAATGTCGGCTTTTCAGGCGGTGAGAAAAAGCGCTATGAAATTTTGCAGATGGCATTGCTGGAACCATCACTTGCAGTGCTGGATGAAACAGATTCAGGCCTTGATGTAGATGCGCTGAAAATTGTATCTGATGGCGTAAATGCCCAGCGTGGCGATAATTGCGGCATGCTGGTTATTACCCATTATCAGCGCCTGCTCGACCACATCGTGCCAGATTACGTCCATATTCTGGCAGGTGGCCAGATTGTGAAAACAGGCGATAAAACGCTTGCTCTTGAAGTTGAGAAAAACGGTTATGCAGGTATCCACAATGCAGCCTGAATTAGCACATCCAGATATTGACCAGCTAGCAGGTGATGCCCATTCAGCTGTCGCGCAGACAGGCTGGCCATCATCAAAGCATGAAGCATGGAAATTCACGCCACTGGACAAATCCGGTTTTGACAGTCTAGCACCTGCCAGCCGGCCTGCTGATACGCTGTCAACGGCACAGACACAAAGCCTGACATTCAAAGATGGCTATCTTGTGAGTGCTGGCACGATGGATAAGGCGATCAGCCTGCGCCAGCTTGGGCGTGATGATGTAACGCTTCTTAACTGGCTGAAATTGCTGCCAAAAGACCATCATCTAAGTTATCTGTCACTAGGCGGGTTAGGAGAGGCTGTTCTGCTTGAAGTAGAGGCGTCCGAAAATGAAATCCCGCCACTTACCCTTCATTTTACAGGTGAGCAGGCATCTGCCAGCGCACACCCTGTAGTGCTTGTACAGATGGCAGATGGCGCGCGTCTTACGCTGATAGAAGAACATGTTGGCAGCAATGCCCTATCTGCACCTGTGCTGATGGCAGATGTCGGTGCGTCAGCCAGCCTGCATGTTGCCAAATATCAGGATCAGGCACGTAGCACATCCCATCTTGGCCTGTCGGTGTTAAAGCTTGGCGAACAGGCAAAGGTTAATGGCTTCACCCTGTCAAAGGGCAGTAAACTGGCACGCATGGAAAGCCATGTAGAATTTATGGCAGACGATGCAGAGTTGGTACTGTCTGCGATTTATCTTGGCGCATCAGGCCAGCATCATGACATTACTACCGTTGTTCAGCATGAAGTGCCGAACTGTCAGTCCAATCAGGTGATACGCGGCGTGTTGAATGATGATGCGCACGGGGTGTTTCAGGGTAAGGTCAGAGTAGCACCAGATGCACAAAAAACCGATGGCCAGCAAATGTCACGTGCATTGTTATTGTCACGTGATGCGGTTGCAGACGCAAAGCCAGAGCTTGAAATTTTTGCAGATGATGTTGTCTGTGCGCATGGCGCGACTGTTGGCGAACTTGATGAAACACTGTTATTCTATCTGAAAAGCAGAGGTATTCCCAAAGCGCAGGCACAGGCCATGCTGATCAAGGCATTTCTAGGAGATGCGCTTGAACAGATTGATGATGACGCCATTGCTAGCTTCATGAACCAGATTATTGATGACTGGGCAGAGCAGAATAATGACGCGCTTGTCATGGGAAATAGCTAGAAATGAGCCCCGGAAGGACTGCAATGCTAGATAAAAAACCCGCATTTGATGTTCAGGCAATACGCTCGGAATTTCCGATACTAGAGCAGAAGATTCATGATAAGCCTCTGGTTTATCTTGATTCAGCGGCGTCTGCCCAAAAGCCTAAGGCGGTTCTGGATAGCCTGCATGCTGCCTATGCCGAAACCTATGCCAATGTGCATCGCGGCCTTCATATGCTGTCTGAACTCTCAACAGACAAATATGAAGCTGTCAGGCACAAGGCCGCAGGGTTTTTAGGGGCAGATGTGAATGAAATTATATTTACCTCAGGGGCGACCATGTCGCTAAACCTGCTTGCCCATTGCTATGGGGATGAATTTCTGCAGGCTGATGACGAGGTGCTGATTACGGTTGCAGAACATCATGCCAATATTGTGCCGTGGCATTTGCTGGCAGAGCGTAAGGGCATAAAGGTGATAGCTGCCCCTGTTGAGAAAGATGGCAGTTTTGATCTGTCCCAGCTTGAACAGCGCATTACAAAGCGTACCAGAATTATCTCCATTCCGCATGTTTCGAACGTGCTGGGCACAGTCTTTGACATCCCGAAGATTGCCGAGATGGCACATAATGCAGGGGCTATCTGTATTGTTGATGGCTGTCAGGGTGCGGTGCATATGCCGGTAGATGTGCGTGAGCTTGGCTGTGATTTCTATGTGTTTTCAGCGCATAAATTATATGGCCCTAGCGGTATTGGCGTATTGTGGGGCAAAGCAGAATTGCTTGACAAGATGCCGCCATTTCTGGGCGGGGGCGATATGATAGATAATGTCGAAACAGATAGTTCGACCTATGCCCCGCCGCCACATAGATTTGAAGCTGGCACACCGCCTATTGCCGAATGTATCGGCTTTGGTGCGGCGATTGATTTTGTGACAGATATCGGCATGCAGAATATCCATGATCATGAAAAGGCCATGATAGAATATGGCCATAGCCGGCTGGCCGATGTTGAGGGGATTAACTTTATCGGCACGGCAGAAGGTAAGTCGGGCGTGATTTCCTTTACCCTCGATAGTGCGCATCCGCACGATATTTCAACCCTGATAGATCAGGATGGGGTTGCAATCAGGGCTGGTCATCATTGCGCCCAGCCATTGATGAAATTTTTTGATGTAACCTCGACAGCACGCGCTTCGGTAGGCATGTATACCCAGCCCTCCGATTTTGACAAGCTGGCAGAAGCGCTGACCAAGGTTAACCGCATTTTTGGCTAGCCACGCCAGATAGAGGAACGAGAATGGCCATGATGCATTCATCAACATCTATTGATGGTGACAAACGCGTTGACAGCGCTAGCGAAGATGGCCCCTCACTGGCTGATTTTCTGCCTGACACCTCCTCTGGCTTCAAAGCTGTTGCTGGTGAGCCACATAACCGCGCAGAGACAGACGCAGTGGCTAAGGCGCGCATTATTGATGCCTGTATGACTGTGCAGGACCCCGAAATTCCTGTGAATATTTACGATCTGGGTCTGATTTACGATATTATCAGCCACACGGGCGGAAATATCAGCATTACCATGTCGCTGACGGCACCGGGCTGTCCTGTGGCAGGGGAATTGCCAATGCAGGTTGCACAGGCTGTTGCCGCGCTGGAAGAGGCTGGGCAGGTTGACGTTACACTGGTCTGGGAGCCGGCATGGACACCGGACAGGATGAGCGAAGATGCCAAAATGGCACTTGATTTTGACTAGGACTTGTTTTCAGGCCGCTTTCGGCGTTATTCTGAAAGCCACAAGATAAGGATGTGTAAGAT
>WTJO01000110.1 GCA_011524805.1 Alphaproteobacteria bacterium | reverse complement strand
AAACAGTTGAGTTACACACCGAGGCCACTCTCTTGCAGACAAAGGGCTTGCTGGGATTGTAGATGCATAAAGCAAACTAAAGACAAGATAGATGCTGGCGTAGTTGAGGAGCTGTTCCAATTTCATAGCCTTGATTATGGATGTTTTGAGCTGCTTGCTTAACAAGCTCCAGATTATCTATTTCAGATTGAAAATAGGCATCCTCTAGTCCGGTGCGGATATGCCCGCCAGCTGCAAGACATGAGCTAATAATGTTTTCGGTATTTACCTGAAGCCCGGCGATCATCCAAAGTGAGTTAGGGTCAGTTTGTTTTAACAGATGAATGTAAGCTAAAAGATAGATTTCTTCTGCAGGAAACCCAAAACTGAAGCGGTCTGAAAACATAAAACGATAAATTGGTTTAGGGCACCCTCTTGTTTCTTTTGACAGCATCGCTCCTAAACGCAGAAATCCTGGCTCATAAATAGCAAAACTTGGAACAAAATTATACTGACTAGCCAGTTGAAGGCCGTATCTGATTTCCGCTTCACTATTAATATACAAAAATTGGATCTCGTTATCAGTTGTTGTATTCAACGCTGATATTTGCGTTGTGCCTGGGTCAATTACAGACCATTCAAGCAGACCTGCCTTGGCTAATTTTTCCACAGTTTCAAAGCGAGCATCTGGTGTGAAGGACTGGTCAGTATTAGCGAAGCCCGAAAGTGGCAAGGTAGGATATACGACTACATCTTGATGTTGTCTTATTCCCTCAATAACAGTCCTGTAAGCGTCAAAATCCTCAAACTGCTTGCCAGTGTTGGGGTCATATACATGAATATGAATAATAGATGCACCGGCTTTAGCGCAATTGATGCCATCAGTAATTAAATCGCTGGTAGTCACAGGCATCAAAGGCTGGCGGCTTTGTGACCATGGTCCGTTTAGTGCAGCTTCGATAAAGACGGTGCGCGACATGCACATAGAAAATCATAAGCCGCAGTTTATGTCTAGGATTAGTCACTGCACGATATAAATGTCTAATCCTGCCAAACCACGGTACGACCGCGGTCCGATAGCCGCAGACCTGTCTCCGGTACTAACTGATATAGGCACCAATATCCGGCGCTGCGGCAAGTAGCATTTTTGTATAGGCATGTTGCGGATTTGCCAGCAATCCGGATGTTTCGCCCTCTTCAACCAGCTCTCCATCTTTGAGAACGCCTATCTTGTTGGCCATGGTTGAAATTACGGCCAGATCATGTGAGATAAACAGATAGGTCAGGCCATTTTCCTGTTGCAAATCTTTCAGCAAATTCAACACCTGCGCCTGCACAGATACATCAAGAGCTGAAGTTGGCTCATCACAGATAATTAGTTCTGGGTGACAGGCCAGGGCTCTGGCAATAGAAATTCGCTGGCGCTGTCCACCTGAAAATTCATGAGGATATTTTGTCTGGTCATGGGCAGACATACCCACCTGTTCCAGTAATTCAATCACTCGTTTCTGTCGGGTAGCTTTATCTTCAATCAGATTAAATGCGTTAATGGGCTCAAGCAGAATATCCCCAATTTTCCAGCGGGGATTAAGGCTTGCGTAAGGCGACTGAAAGACCATCTGAACGCGTTGGCGCAACATTTTTTTGTTGGCATTATCCAGCCTAGGATTATTGAAATCGTGCCCGTCAATCTGGACGGAGCCTTGCGATGGCGCAAGCACACCTGCCAGCATTTTTGCTATGGTTGATTTCCCAGAGCCGCTTTCGCCCACCAGTGCATAGGTCGTGCCTTTTTCAATAGAAAAACTCACCTGATTAACCGCCGTCAGCACATTTGCCTTGCGGCCGGTAATCATTCTTATGAACCAGGGATCAGATAAATCATATTGCCGCGTTAGCCCGCTCGCCGTAACATAGCTCATTTCGGTTTTGCCCCTTTATCAAATAGCCAGCATGCGGTGCGGTTATCGAACAGGGCTGGTTGTTCCCCCTCACATTGGCAGACAGCCTGTGTGCATCTGGGATAGAACGCACAGCCGGCCGGAATATTATTCAGATCAGGCATTGAGCCCGGAATTTGAAACAGCTTGTCTTTCAATGAAGCGCCATTAATTTGCGGAGTGGCGGCAACCAGCCCTTTTGTGTAGGGATGACAGGGGTTTTTGAGCACGTCATAGGTTGTGCCAATCTCGGCTAGCCGGCCAGAATATAGCACCGCCACACGGTCAGTAGTATCGGCTATCACGCCCATATCATGGGTAATCAGAATAATGGAGGTACCTCTGTGTTTGCATAGCTGTTTCAGCAAATCCAAAATCTGTGCCTGAACAGATACATCAAGTGCTGTAGTAGGCTCATCAGCAATAATCAAAGAAGGCTCAGGCGCAAGCGCAAGCGCGATAACTACACGTTGGCGCATGCCCCCAGAAAAAGTATGCGGATAGGCATTAATCCGTGCCGGATCTATTCCAACCTCCTTTAATAGCCTTTTCGCCCGTTCAAGAGCTTTAGGCTTTGAGAGGGGAATATGTGTTCTAATGGTCTCTAAAAGCTGATCGCCGATCGTACGCAAGGGATTCAGACTGACCAGAGGATCCTGGAAAATCATGGAAATTTCGGCGCCTCGAACAGGCTGTGCATTAGTGTCAATTCGGCGCTGTTTGAAGTAAATTTCACCTGAAGAGATAAAAAGCGGCTTGTCAATCAGTCCCATAATGGCAGACCCGACCATGGATTTTCCAGCACCGGACTCACCTACTAGTCCGAGAATTTCGCCCTTATTGACAGTAAGTGATAAATTATCTACTGCCTTGAATAATGCCTGCCGCTTTTTCAATGTGACAGTAAGCTGGTTTATCTGAAGCAATGGCGTGGGCATATCGTTATCTTCCATCATTTCAGCTTCGGATTTAGCGTGTCACGCAACCAGTCGCCAAACAGATTGATGGATAGCGCAAAGGCCAGCAATGTGACTGCCGGAAAAAATAAAATCCACCATTCCCCTGAAAACAGAAAATCCTGTCCGATACGGATTAAGGTACCAAGGCTGGGCTTTGTAGTAGGCACCCCCACACCCAGAAATGACAGGGTAGCTTCGGCAATAATGGCCAGCGCAAAAGTAATGGTGGCTATCACAAGAACAGGGCTAAGAACATTAGGCAAAATATGGCGTATCATGATCTGGTAGCGAGACAGCCCTACCATTTTTGCCGCAATGATATATTCCTTTTCCTTTTCAACCAGCGTAGAGCCGCGCACTGTCCGCGCAAACGGAACCCATTCGGACAGGCCAATCGACATAATCAGCACGGCGATTGACATTTCATAACGCACTTCAGGCGGCAATATACCTTTTGCAACACCATAAATCAGCATCGCCACAAGAATAGACGGAAAGGTCATCTGGATATCGGCAAACCGCATGATGAATGAATCAATCCATCCGCCAACAAAGCCGGCGACCAGCCCCAGCATAACCCCCAGCAACATGGCAAGCATAACGGCCATTACACCTACAAACAGCGAAATCCGCAAGCCGTATAAAATGGTCGAAAACAAATCCCTTCCCTGATCATCCGTTCCCATTAAAAATGTCTCGCCTGTAAAGTCATTGGCCTGCATGGGCGGAGTGAAGCCATTCATCAGATTAAGACTAGCAGGGTCAAACGGATTATTCGGCGCGATCAAATCAGCAAATATCGCTGTCAGTATGATGAATACGATAATGACAAACGAGACAATAGCCACAGGCGAATATCTAAAGCTATAGAAAAGATCTGATTGCAAAAATCGCCGCATAGACTATACCTCGCTTCGCAATTCGGTGTCACGCAGGCGCGGGTCAATCGCCAGATACAGCAAATCAACGATTAGATTGATTATCACAAAGGTAAAGCCAACCAGCAACAGATAGGCGCTCATCACCGGAATATCGACAAAATACACAGCATTGATAAATAACAGCCCGACCCCCGGCCATTGAAAAACTGTCTCGGTGATAATCGCA
Source organism: Alphaproteobacteria bacterium (assembly GCA_011524805.1). Taxonomy (GTDB): domain Bacteria; phylum Pseudomonadota; class Alphaproteobacteria; order Puniceispirillales; family Puniceispirillaceae; genus WTJO01. The sequence continues at coordinate 2,580 of WTJO01000110.1, read as the reverse complement.
AAGGCTATAATAGAACCTACCTGAAGCCCTGTTATCGTGATCACAGGAATAAGGATATTGGGCAGGGCATGAAATACGTAAATCTGTCTGCTGGAAAGTCCCAGCGCACGGGGCAGTCTGATATAGTCCTGACGAAGCACTTCAAGCATTTCAGATCTGGTCAGCCTCATGATAAGGGTCATCTGATACAGCCCCAGAGTGATGCTTGGCAGGATAAGGGATTTCAGGCCACTGCTGGTTAGAAAGCCTGTAGACCACCAGCCCAGAGATACAACTTCTCCCCGACCAAATGAGGGTAGCCAGTTAAGTTCAACAGAAAAAATCCAGATCAGCAAAACGCCAATTAAAAAAGTAGGCAATGATACCCCTATAAGGGATGATGAAAGAATAAAATTTGTTAAAAAACTGCCTTTGTTAATAGCGGTATAGATGCCTGCAATAACGCCAAACACCAGCGCAAAAATAGCTGATGTTAGCGCTAGCTCAAGCGTGGCTGGCAGGCGCAATAATATTAGCTCTGCAACCGGAAGCGCGCCCCGATAGGAATTGCCAAAATCAAACTGTAATGCCCGCCACACAAAATCAGCATATTGAATATGGATAGGGTCATTCAGCCCCAATGCTTCTTCTAATGCAGCACGCTGGGCAACAGTGGCCTCCTGCCCAAGCAGGCTTTCTACCGGATTGCCAACAAAGCGGAAAATTAAAAACGAGATCAGTGCCACAAACAGAAGCACCAGAACGGCCTGTAATAATCGCCTAAAGATAATAATCAGCATCTGCGAAAACAGACCCCTGCCAACACAAGATGGCTAGCAGGGGTCCAAGGTCTATTTGAATGTCAGGAACTGGAAGTGCGGCTGATCTTCAGGCTGCACATCAAAGACAATATTGTCGCGCATGCCCCAGTTTAGCACCTGATTATGCACAGGCAGATACATCTGCGCCTTTTGCACCTCATCCCAGATTTTCGCTATTGTCTGATTACGCTTATCCAGATTAGTTTCGGATTCAAGACTCTGGATCATCGCATCAACATTTGCGTTTGAATATCCGGTCGGGTTCCATGAGCCGCGATTCTCTGTCTGGGTATGAACCAGGAAATTGAAAATATAGTGAGAATCAAAGGTAGGCACACCCCAGCCAAGCATGTAGAAATCAGACTCGCCTCCCTTTGCAATCGGGAAATGCTGTGCCTTTGGCTTTGCATCAAGTGTCACATTAATGCCGATTTGTGCCATCATGCCCACCACAGACTGACAAATTGCTTCATCATTGATATAGCGGTCATTCGGGCAGTTCAGCACAATGTCAAACCCGTCACCATGGCCAGCCTCTGCCATCAGTGCCTTTGCTGCTTTAAGATCATTGGCAGGATATTTGTTCAGGGTCTCATTCCAGCCATTCACAAAAGGCGGCATGATCACGCCCGTCGGATCTGACTGGTTCCGCATTACAATTTTCTTGATGGCATCGCGGTTAATCGCGATATTCATTGCCTGACGTACTTTAAGATTAGCCGTCGGGCCTTTGACAGTGTTTACGCCGAAGAAAATGACTCGGTTCTGCGCGGCGGTTGCCAACATCAGACCTGACTGTGATTCTACCCGTTTCAAATCCTGAACAGGCACATCCTGAATAATATCAACCTCGCCAGAAAGAAGTGCTGCAACACGCGTTGCTGAAGACTGAATCGGTGTATAGATAATTTCAGTGACCTTGTTAGGATAGATATCCTTACCCCAGTAATTTGGGTTAGCGGTTAGCACCGTCTTTTCATCAACTGCACGACTGACAAGCATAAATGCGCCAGTACCGTTAGAATTGCTAGTTGCAAAATTGGTCTCGCCCTTAGCTACATCATGTGGTGTCATCACATCATTAGCCTCTGACCAGCCTTTATCCATCATAAACATATTGGTTAGGTTATTCACCAGAAGTGGGTTTGCGCCATTGGTTTCAATATCCACAGTGTAGGCATCGACGGCGCGGACTTCCTTTACAGAAGAGAGCAGTTCTTTCATCTCCGAGCCGTCAGCTCTCGCCCGCCCTAGTGAAAACACCACATCTTCCGAATCAAAGGTGGCACCATCATGGAACGTTACACCTTTGCGCAGGTTAAATCGCCAAACATTTGGATTATCTGGTAGTGCCGACCAGCTTGTTGCCAATGACGGGATGATCGCACCTGCCATATCTCTTTGCAGAAGCGAATCATAAATTTGATGATTGAGCGCATGCGTAGGCCCTTCATTTTGGGCATGCGGATCCATGGTTATTGCATCGCCTGCCCGAGCCCACCTGATTGTTTCTGCAGATGCAGTGCTAACAGCCAGAGCAGACGTAATAACAATTGTTGAGAATATAGTTTTAAGCATGTTTATCCTCCCTGAAATAAAGTTGCTGTTCCAAGCTTAGCTGAAAATCCATGTGTATATCAATGTTTGTCTATCGGGATATATTTTCATGCAAAGCTTGGAACAGCATTGCCTCGCAGAAAGCAAAATTGAAACGAAATGATAAGAAATAAAACATAAAAGTAGTTTGAGTATCTAAAATATTCCAATTTACAGATAACGC
>WTJO01000143.1 GCA_011524805.1 Alphaproteobacteria bacterium | reverse complement strand
GAAGATACCTCTAAAATTGCGGATACGATTGCCTCTCATTTAGCAGTGAAAATTGCCGAAAAGCAGAGTCTGCTTGAAATGGTTGACGTACAGGAACGTCTGGAAGCTATTTACGGCATGATGGAAAGCGAAATCAGCGTGCTTCAGGTTGAAAAACGGGTGCGCAACAGAGTAAAGCGCCAGATGGAAAAGACCCAGCGCGAATATTATCTGAATGAGCAGATGAAGGCGATTCAGAAAGAACTTGGCGAGGGTGAAGAACGGCAAAAATGAAACAGATGAGCTGGAAGAGCTAATCAAATCAGCCAAAATGCCGAAAGAAGCAAAGGAAAAGGCCGAAACAGAGTTGAAAAAGCTCAGAAATATGGGGCCAATGAGCGCTGAAGCCACGGTTGTGCGCAACTATCTTGACTGGATGACCTCTCTGCCATGGAAGAAGGCTAGCAGGCTGAATAATGATATTAACAAAGCCTCCGAGATTCTGGACGCTGATCATTTCGGTCTTGAGAAGGTAAAAGAGCGCATTATTGAATTTCTGGCCGTTCAGCACCGCACAAAGAAGATGAAAGGCCCTATTCTGTGTCTGGTAGGCCCGCCCGGTGTGGGTAAAACCTCGCTTGGCAAGTCAATTGCCAGAGCTTCTGGGCGTGAATTTGTGCGCATGGCACTTGGTGGCGTAAGAGACGAGGCTGAAATCAGAGGCCATAGACGTACCTATATCGGGTCAATGCCCGGCAAAATTGTTCAGGGCATGAAAAAATCAGGTAAGAACAACCCTCTGTTTTTGCTAGATGAAATTGACAAGCTGGGCGCTGACTGGCGGGGAGATCCAAGCTCTGCGCTGCTTGAGGTGCTTGACCCTGCGCAAAATTCTACCTTCCAGGATCATTATCTGGAAGTTGATTTCGATTTATCGAATGTGATGTTTATCACCACCGCGAACAGCATGAACATGCCTCAGCCATTGCTGGACAGGATGGAAATTATCCGCCTATCTGGCTATACAGAGCAGGAAAAGCTGGAAATCGCCAAGCGCCATCTGCTGCCACGGCAATTGACCGACCACGGGCTGAAAGAAGGTGAGCTTGAGATAGATGATGTGGTAATTACCGATATTATCAGATATTACACCAAAGAAGCAGGTGTACGTTCGCTCGAACGCGAACTGGCGAAACTTGCAAGAAAGGCCGTGACGAAAATCATGGCTGACAATCTGGACACTGTTAGCGTTACCACCGATGATTTATCTGATTATCTTGGCGTGAAGCGCTTCCGGTTTGGCGAGATTGATCAGGATGACCAGATTGGCGTGGTAACAGGGCTTGCATGGACCGAGATGGGCGGTGAGCTATTGCAGGTTGAAGCTGTAAAAGTACCGGGCAAGGGCAAGATTACCTCAACCGGAAAACTTGGCGATGTGATGAAGGAATCAATCAAGGCGGCGGAATTTTTAATTAAATCCCGTGCTCTGAATTACGGAATCAACGCAGAAGATTCGGAAAAATACGATATTCACGTGCATGTTCCAGAAGGCGCCACCCCGAAAGACGGGCCATCGGCCGGTGTAGCGATGGTGACCTCTATCGTATCTGTGCAGACAGGCATAGCCATCCGCAAAGATGTCGGCATGACAGGGGAAATTACGCTGCGTGGCCGCGTGCTTGCGATTGGCGGTTTGAAAGAAAAACTGCTTGCAGCATTGCGTGGTGGCATCAAAACAGTATTGATTCCAAAGGAAAATGAGCGTGATCTGGCAGATTTGCCTGATATTGTGCGCGATGGGCTAGAGATTATTCCTGTATCCTTAATTGATGAGGTGCTGGCAGTCGCATTGGCATCACCACTACAAAAGGCAGCTGGTGAGGGGGCTGATATTGCCGCCACACCACTAGCATCAGATGTGGGCAAATCGGAAGATATAGTAGCTCACTAGCTATAAAATATACTACAAATTGTGGTTTTCACGGCTTTTTATGTTGACCAATCTTATGTTGCGTGCGTAGATTGAAGGCAGGGTAGCTGCTTGAGGCACTACCAGAACTTCAAATATACATGAGGAATTCAAAAATGAATAAGAACGAACTTGTTTCTGCTGTAGCCGATCACGCTGGCATGTCAAAAGCTGATGCAGGGAAAGCCGTTGACGCCGTATTTGCTTCTATTGAAGGTGCATTGAAGCAGGGCGGAGAAGTAAGAATTGTTGGTTTCGGTTCATTTTCTGTAGCTCAGCGTGCTGCGAGCACAGGACGCAATCCACGCACAGGTGAACAAATTCAGATACCTGCATCAAAGCAGCCAAAATTCAAGGCTGGTGCGCTGCTGAAGAGTGCTGTAAATAGCTAATTTTGTTTTGACTTTGAGGCCAACCCATGACATATATGGGTTGGCTTTTTTATGCCTTGGGTGCGGTGTCTGAACTATATCAGGCGATAAGCATCCTGTTTCAGTGACACAAGTCCTGAAACGCCAGATTTAGGGGTGGTTAGCTCAGCTGGGAGAGCAACTCGTTTACACCGAGTAGGTCGGGGGTTCGAACCCCTCACCACCCACCATCTGGCCAAATCTGTTCAAGTGTTCCTATTTCCCAAATATCGCTGCTGCCACGGCCTATATAGCTGGTATGTCCGAACGGGCGTAACACTGTAAAATGCCAAGCATTTTTATATGAAAACAGCGTATTCTAGGGTAGAAGCGAGCCTTTTTAAACCAATACTCAGGGTTACAATTTATCCTGTTGCACCAGTATATAGATGCTAGCCATTTAAGGCCGGCCACGTCAAAATATTTTTACTTATTGGTGAGGTAGGGCTAGCCTGCCAGATTAGAAAATCATGCAATGCTCGATAAGCAGTTTGCCATCACGTTCCACAAACATCGCCTCACATACATATTCATCATCTGATTTTGTATACCATAGCCGCCATACTGCCGCGATGGAATGTGAGCGTCTGAAAATAGAGACAATTTCGCGTTTTTTGAAATAGCCAAGTCGCTTCTGATAGTCTTCACATTGCTGTGAGAGGTTATCTTCGGTAACAATCACCTTCAGGCGATGGGTGAAATCTCTTACATGTTTGGCATGATCGATTTCGGTTGATCCAGCCAGCATATTGTCCATCAACGGCTCTATAATAGCGAGAATCTCACTATCGGAATAGCTGGCAAGCTCCATAACATAATCCATGCATTTTGTGGCAAAGATATATTATTGGCTGAAAATAATAAATGAAACAAGTGCAGATGTTAAGATTGCATAGCTGACTATCCGGCGCAGCAACGCCGTCCGTCTGCGTTGTGGTTCCAGCTTGTCCGTTAATGCATGCGCAATATGGGGAAAATGAACTTCCATGACAATAACTCCCTTATCCTGAACTTTATACGGAAGTTTTGCTGGCTCTGGCTCACTTTAGTTTCAATATCTTTGCTATGGCTGGCCTGTCAGTATCAATTATGGCTAGCGAAAGGCTGGCGGGCGGGCATCTACCCAGACACCGTCAGAGGCGCCACTTTCGGCAACGGCATATACTGCCGCCATTGAACGAAGCCCGTCTTCTGCGGTGGGATAGAGTGTGTCTGGCATAGGCTGGCCTGATTTTTCAGCAGCGATACATCTTGCAAGGTCAGAATAGATATTGGCAAAGGCAAGCGGCATTCCTTCGGCATGGCCAACTGTAACACGGCTTGCGCTATCTGCTTCTGGCGATAGATTTGCCTCACCCCGTTCGATAATCTGCACCCGTTCATTAAGCGGCATCCAGTATAGCTGGTTTGGCTGTTCCTGTGCCCATCTAAGCCCGCCTTTTTCGCCAAAAATCTGCAAGGTAAGTCCATGTTGTCTGCCAATAGCGATAGAAGATGTCCATAATCTGCCCACCGCACCGCCATCCATGCGAAAATTGACCATCGCATCATCTTCTAGCTCGCGGCTGGATATGGTTGATACAATATCTGCGGACAGGCGGGTGACTTCCTGACCTGTTACAAAACTGGCCATATGCATGGCATGAATACCACAATCTGCAAATTGAGCTGAAATACCTGCCTGCGCAGGGTCATAGCGCCAACGTACACGCGGATTATCTGCATCGGCGGCATCTGCATGATGGCCATGCGCAAATTCTGCTACAACCAGCCTGATATTGCCTAAATCGCCACGTGCTACCATCGCCTTCATATGCCTGACAAGCGCATAACCGGAATAGCCATAATTTACCGCACAGATGCGTTTATGTGTGGCAGCAAGGGCAACGATTTCCTCGCCTTCTTCTACAGTCATTGTCATCGGCTTTTCGCATAGCACATGAAACCCTGCCTGTAGAAAGGCTTTGGCAATCTCAAAATGTGTGTCATTTGGGGTGGCAATGGTGACCAGTTCTATCTTGTCATCCCGTACCTGTTCTGAGGCCAGCATTTCCTGCCAGCTACCATAGGCTCTGTCTGCTGTCAGCCCCAGTTCAACGCCAAAGGCGCGCGCTTCATCAGGGCGATAGTCAAGCGCACCTGCGCAGAGCTCAAACGCGCCATCCAGCCCGGCACTTATTCTATGTGCAGGGCCAATCTGGCTACCTCTGCCACCGCCTATCAGTCCCCATCTCAGCTTTGCCATCACGAAACCCCTTATGAACAATAATCTATCTGCCTGCTCACCCTTAGGCAGTGTCAGCCAGCTTGTCAATCATTTCAGCTATGTCTGTTTTATGGCAGGTGAGGGGTGCTAGTTTTGTGATATGGAGACCCAGCTTTTTGTTTCTGCCGAGCTAAAGCATGCATCAACAATACGGCTAACGGCCAGCCCGTCTGAAAAGTCCGGCCATAAAGGGGTGCCAGCCTCAACAGCGTTCAAAAAATCTCTGGCTTCAATAATAATTTGATCCTGATAGCCTGTGCCATGGCCTGCGCCCTGACAAAAGGCCAGATAATCAGGATGTGACGGGCCTGTCAGTATTTTGGTAAAGCCGCGTGTTGCCTCATCTCCTTCTGCCTTATAGAGCCAGAAGCAATTCTGATCTTCCTGATCAAATCTGATTGCACCTTTTGTGCCTGTAATTTCATAGCAATAGCCCATTTTGCGCCCATGTGAAACACGGCTGAAAAACAGATGTCCCATACAGCCATTATCAAATCTGACCATACAGTGCGCCTGATCATCATTTTTCACCTGTCCGCCGGGGCGCTGTTTATGAACTGTTTCAATATCTGCCATCACCTGTCTGACAGGCCCGCAAATCGCCAGTGCCGCATTGATCATATGCGGTGCCAGATCGCCCATTGTGCCACTTGCCCTGTTTTCTGCACGCCAGTTTGCCGGCAATTCAGGGTCAGCATAGAAATCTTCGGTATGTTCGCCCCTGAACCAGACAAGATCGCCAATGGCTTTTTGCTGGACAAGCTGGCGGATAAACTGTGTTGCAGGGGTGCGGATATAGTTAAATCCTATCATATGCACAAGGCCTGATGTTGTTGCCGCCTTGGTCATAATCGTTGCATCTTCAAGGCTGGCACCAAGCGGTTTTTCGCAAAATACATGTTTGTTTGCCTCAAAGGCGGCAAGCGCAATCTCTTTATGGGTTGCCTGCGGGCTGGCGATGATTACCGCCTCAACAGACGGGTTTGATACCAACTCGCGCCAGTCGTCAGTCGCGCTGTTAAAGCCATATGCCTGTTGATAATGCTCTGCTGACTCACGTGTTCTTGCACAGACCATCTCAAGGCGCGGCTTGAGGGCGGTGTTAAATACAGACGCAACAGCATTATAGGCTACAGCATGTGCTTTGCCCATATAGCCGCCACCGATAATGCCAATGCCGATACTACGCATCATTCATCTACCTGATGTACTTCGATCACATTGCCGTCAGGATCATAAAAGAAAATCTGCTGCCAGCCCGCAACCGCCTGATTGCCCCAGTCGGCAAAGGGGATGTTATTGGCTGTCAGATGCTGTTTGAAACTGGCAATATCATCTGTGCGAAACGCAATATGCCCGCGTGAGACAGGATTGACAAATTGCTGTGCATTAAAGCCTGCATGAATATCTTTCTGGGCGAGATGCATCTGGATGGCACCGTCCGATACAAAGGCGACATCACCTGCATAGCCTTTATTTTTTTCAAGTGTTGGCAAGCCTTCTACCTTGTCATCAAGACCGAGAATATGCTGGTAGAAATTATCCATCTGCTCAACATCTGAGGTTGAGAGATTAATATGATGTAGAGTCAGTTTCATTGGCGTTCCTGTCACAAGAAGTCAGAGTGTGACAGGTAAATTATTATTTGCCAAGTAGGTCAGTACATCTATTTATTCATGATGACGCGGATATTTGCAAATGATGTAGGGGGCTCGATCAGACGGGTAATAAAGTTTCTGGTTTCGCCTGCTTCAATAGGCTCGCCCTCGACAACCATCGGCCAGTTGATAACCGTCTTGCCTTCTTTGTCAACAAGTTCGATTACAAATTGCTTTGGCGTACCAACCTGACGGCCTTCATTCGCCACAACAATGGTGATTTCAAGCGTTCTGCCTATTTCTGATTGCAGCATTTCATAGCTTGCTGTTTTCAGCATTAGTTTTGCTTCAGGCA
>WTJO01000022.1 GCA_011524805.1 Alphaproteobacteria bacterium | reverse complement strand
GGCATGCAGTTAGATATGCCAGCCGCGCCGGCCGAAGATGATGAAACAGAAGAAAAGGCAGAGGGATAGGCCTATGGGTGAGATGCAGATCAGACCACTAACCCTGAATTTCGGGCCACAGCATCCCGCCGCCCATGGGGTGTTACGTCTTGTGCTTGAAATGGATGGCGAGGTGATTGACAGGGCTGACCCGCATGTCGGGCTGTTACATCGCGGCACAGAAAAGCTGATTGAGCATAAAACCTATCTTCAGGCATTGCCCTATTTTGACAGGCTTGATTATGTCTCTCCGATGAATCAGGAGCATGCATGGGCGCTGGCAATTGAAAAATCCCTTGGTATCGAGGTGCCAAAGCGCGCGCAATATATCCGTGTGCTTTATTGCGAAATTGGCCGTATTCTGAACCATATTCTGAACCTGACTACTTTTGCCATTGATGTTGGTGCCATGACACCGCTTCTATGGGGGTTTGAAGAACGTGAAGCGCTGATGGAATTTTATGAGCGTGCCTCTGGCGCAAGGCTTCATGCTGCCTATTTCAGGCCGGGGGGTGTGCATCAGGATCTGCCAGATGGTCTGACAGATGATATTCTGGCATGGGCAGAAACATTCCCGTCATTCATCAAAGATTTGGAAACATTGCTTACCAATAACCGCATTTTCAAACAGCGCACGGTTGATATTGGCGTAATGGACACGCAGGAAGCACTTGATCTGGGCATGTCAGGCCCTTGTCTGAGAGCTACAGGGCTGGCATGGGATTTACGCAAAGCCCAGCCTTATGATTGTTATGACGAGATGGAATTTGATATTCCTGTCGGTAGTACTGGTGATTGCTATGCACGCTATCTGGTGCGGATTGAAGAGATGAAACAGTCGCTTTCAATCATTAAGCAGGCGATTAACAACATGCCGGAAGGCGCTGTATTAGCTGAAAATAACAAGGTAACGCCACCACGTAGGGGTGATATGAAACAGTCAATGGAAGCATTGATACATCACTTCAAGCTATATACTGAGGGCTTTCATGTTCCTGCGGGCGAGAGCTACACCGCCGTAGAGGCACCAAAGGGCGAGTTTGGGGTCTATCTGGTATCAGATGGCACAAACAAGCCATATCGGGCTCGTCTGCGAGCGCCGGGCTATTATTTCATGTCTGCGGTAGATTATTTGTGTCGGGGCCATATGCTGGCCGATTCAGTGGCCATTATCGGGTCTCTGGATATTGTATTTGGTGAGATTGACAGATGAGTATTGAATCAATCGTTGCAGAACAGCAACCTGACAGTTTTGTCTTTAGCGCCGAGAGCGAGGCAGAGATTAAGCGTCATCTGGCAAAATATCCAGAAGAGCGCAAGCAAAGTGCGGTAATGCCATTGCTTGATATTGCCCAGCGCCAGCATGATAACTGGATACCGATGAAGGCGATTGAAGAGATTGCTGACAGGCTGGATATGCCAAAAATGCGGGTTCTAGAGGTTGCAAGCTTCTATACCATGTATAATCTGAAGCCTGTTGGGAAATGGTTTTTTCAGGTATGTGGCACCACCCCCTGCATGCTGCGGGGCTCTGATGATGTAATCCGCTGTATCAAGGATAAGCTGGATATTTCGTCTGGCGAGACGTCTGCCTGTGGCCAGTTCAGCATGCTGGAAGTTGAGTGTCTGGGTGCGTGTGTGAATGCGCCTATCATCCAGCTTAATGACGATTTTTATGAAGATCTGGACTATCAGTCCACAGCCGCATTAATTGACCAGTTACAGGCAGGTGAACAGCCGCCTCACGGGTCTGTTATCAACCGTCAGGGTTCGGAAGCCAGCACAGGCACAACAACTCTGAAAACTGTCAAAAAAGACAGTAAATCAGCTGGAAAATAGACACGATGCTTGCAGATAAGGACAGAATTTTCACCAATATTTATGGCTGGGATGATCCCGGGCTGAAAGGTGCAAAAAAACGTGGTGACTGGGACAAGACAGCCGCCATCCTGAAGCGTGGCCATGACGATATTATTGAAGAGATTAAATCTTCCGGTCTGAGAGGCAGAGGCGGAGCAGGCTTTCCGACTGGTCTAAAATGGTCATTTATGCCGAAAGAAATTGGCAGCCGTCCGCATTATCTGGTTGTTAATGCAGATGAATCCGAGCCCGGTACATGTAAAGACAGAGATATTCTAAGGCACGAGCCGCATAAATTGCTAGAAGGCTGTCTGGTTGCGGGGTTTGCGATGCGTGCCCATGCCGCCTATATCTATATTCGCGGCGAGTTTGTGAATGAAGCGCGCCGTCTACAGGCCGCGATTGACGAGGCCTATGCCGCAGGACTGCTTGGCAAAAATGCCGCTAAATCCGGCTGGGATTTCGACATTTATCTGCATAGAGGGGCAGGCGCCTATATTTGCGGAGAAGAAACAGCACTGCTCGAATCTCTAGAAGGCAAGAAAGGCCAGCCGCGTCTGAAGCCGCCTTTTCCGGCAGGGGTCGGGCTGTGGGGATGTCCTACAACCATCAATAATGTTGAATCAATTGCGGTAACGCCAACCATCATGCGGCGTGGCGGGGCGTGGTTTGCCGGACTTGGCAAGGAAAATAATACCGGCACAAAATTATTCTGCATCTCAGGGCATGTAAATAATCCCTGTAATGTGGAAGAAGAAATGGGTATTCCGCTAAAAGAACTGCTGGAAAAACACGCTGGCGGGGTGCGTGGCGGCTGGGATAATCTGCTGGCTGTGATTCCGGGCGGCTCATCTACGCCGCTAATGCCAAAAGATGTGTGCGAGACCATGACAATGGATTTTGACGCTTTGCGTAATGCTGGCACAGGTCTTGGCACTGCAGGTATCATCGTAATGGATAAAAGCACCGATATTGTAAAGGCAATTGCGCGATTATCCTATTTCTACAAACATGAAAGCTGCGGTCAATGCACACCGTGCCGTGAAGGTACCGGCTGGATGTGGCGTATGATGGACCGGATGGTACGCGGCGAGGCCGAGTTGCATGAGATTGAAACGCTGGAACAGGTAACCCGTCAAGTAGAAGGGCATACAATTTGTGCGCTAGGCGATGCGGCGGCGTGGCCTATTCAGGGACTTATCAAACATTTCAGGCCTGTCATTGAACAGCGCATTGCCGCTCATCGTGCAGTGGTAGATGCGGCTGAATAGGGGGATTAGATGCCAAAACTAACAGTTAATGGCACCGAAGTAGAGGTAGAAGACGGCGCGACCGTTCTGCAGGCCTGTGAAGAAGCTGGTGTTGAAGTGCCACGCTTTTGTTATCATGACCGGCTGTCAATCGCAGGCAATTGCCGGATGTGTCTGGTTGATATGGAACGCGCCCCCAAACCTGTTGCCTCCTGCGCTATGCCAGCCGGTGAGGGTATGGTTATCAGCACCGAAACTGACCGCGTAAAACAGGCGCGTGAAGGGGTGATGGAATTTCTGCTGGTAAATCATCCGCTAGACTGTCCAATTTGTGATCAGGGCGGCGAATGTGACTTGCAGGATCAGGCAATGGGCTATGGCCATGACTGTTCCAGATATTCAGAGAATAAACGGGCTGTCAGTGAAAAACATATGGGCCCACTGATTAAAACAGTTATGACACGCTGTATCCATTGTACCAGATGTGTCCGGTTTTCGACCGAAGTGGCCGGCGTGCCAGAGCTTGGCGCTATTGGGCGCGGTGAAAATGTTGAGATTACTACCTATCTTGAACAGACACTTGCATCTGAATTATCAGCGAATGTAATTGATTTATGCCCTGTTGGTGCGCTGACCTCGCGCCCTTATGCGTTTGTCGCACGCCCGTGGGAATTGACCAAGGTTGAATCTGTCGATGTGATGGATGCGATGGGCGCAAATATCCGGATTGACGCTCGCGGCAGTCAGGTAATGCGCGTATTGCCGCGCCTTCATGAAGATGTGAATGAAGAGTGGATTGGCGATAAGACACGCTATGCTATTGATGGTCTGAAACGTCAGCGTCTTGATAAACCCTATATCAGAAATGCCGAAGGCAGGCTGATGCCGGCAAGCTGGGATGAGGCATTTGCCGTGCTGGCGCCAAAAATGAAAAAACTTAAAGGCGCTGAAATGGCTGCGATTGCTGGCGACCAGCTTGATGCTGAAACCATGTTTGCGCTGAAAACGTTCTTCCACAAGCTAGACAGCCCGCATATTGATTGTCGTCAGGATGGTGCAAAAATATCTGCCAAACCGCGCAGTAGCTATCTGTTTAACTCGACCATCGCCGGCATTGATGATGCAGATGCAATTCTGATTATAGGCAGCAATCCAAGAATAGAAGCACCTGTTCTGAATGCGCGTATCCGCCGTAATTATCTTCACAGCCGTTTGCCAGTCGCCCATCTGGGTGCCTCGGCCGATTTGACCTATCCTGTTGAATATCTTGGTGATGATGTAGGCCAGCTTGAAAAGATCGCCTCAGGAAAACATAAATTTGCCAAAATACTGAAAAAGGCAAAGCGCCCGATGATCATTATGGGGATGGGGGCATTGCGGCGCGCTGATGGTGCCGCTATCCATGCGCTAGGCTATCAGATTGCCGAACAGGTCGGGGCTGTGAGCAAAGACTGGAACGGCTTTAACATGCTGCATCTTGCCGCGTCTCGCGTGGCAGGGCTTGATATGGGCTTTGTGCCGCAAAAGGGTGGCAAGGATGTTGCCGGTATCCGGAAAGCCGCCGCAAAAGGCGAGATTAAGCTGGTCTGGCTTCATGGCGCTGATGAGATGGATATGGCAGATTTTGCCAATAGCTTTGTTGTCTATGTCGGCCATCATGGCGATGCTGGCGCGCAGGCCGCAGATATTATCCTGCCTGCCGCCGCCTATACGGAAAAAGACGGCATATATGTCAATTTTGAAGGCAGGGTTCAGATGGGCGCCCGGGCTGTATTCCCGCCAGGCGAAGCCAGAGAAGACTGGGCGATTATCCGCGCCTTGTCAGAACGTGCAGGCTGTTCAATTGGCTTTGATACGCTAGATGCGCTAAGATCAGCCCTGATTGAGGCTGTACCGCATCTGGCCGAACTGGATGCGCCTGCCTCTGAAAAATGGGCGAAGTTTGGCCGTGCGGGCAAGCTTTTAGACCAGCCATTAACATCGGCGCTTTCATCCTATCATATGAGTTGTGCTATTTCACGCTCATCAGAAACCATGGCGGCATGTCATCTTGCTGCACAGTCTGATGTGCTGGATGCGGCGGAATAGGGCGGGGACAGATGCAACAGGAATGGTATTTAGAACTTGGCTGGATTGTACTGCAGATTCTGGCAGTAACTGTCCCGCTATTAATCGGGGTAGCGTATCTTACGCTTGCTGAACGCCGTGTCATCGGCTTTATGCAGCTCAGGAAAGGACCAAATGTGGTCGGGCCTTTTGGCCTGTTTCAGCCTTTTGCAGACGCATTAAAGCTGATTGCCAAGGAAACTATTCTGCCCGCTGGCGCCGACAAGGTGGTATTTCTGATAGCACCAATGCTGACCTTTGTGCTGGCACTGGTCGCATGGGCTGTTATCCCGTTTGGCGAAGGCATGGTGCTGGCCGATATTAATGTAGGTATTTTATACTTATTTGCGGTTAGCTCGCTTGGCGTTTACGGCGTGATTATGGCTGGCTGGGCAAGTAATTCAAAATATGCCTTTTTAGGCGCATTACGCTCTGCCGCCCAGATGGTATCTTATGAGGTATCTATGGGGCTGGTGATTATCAATGTGCTGTTATGTGTTGGCTCACTAAATCTTACAGCTATTGTCGAAGCACAGAGAAATATGTGGTTCTTCTTGCCGCTATTCCCGATGTTTATTGTGTTTTTCATCTCGACACTGGCTGAGACCAACAGGGCGCCATTTGACCTGCCAGAAGGTGAATCAGAACTAGTGGCTGGCTATTTTGTCGAATATTCATCTATGAGCTTTGCGCTATTTTTCCTTGGCGAGTATGCCAATATGATCCTGATGTCAGGCATGACGGTTGTGCTGTTTCTGGGCGGATGGCTGCCACCTGTTGATATTGCTCCGTTCAATCTTATTCCGGGGCCGATATGGTTTATTTTGAAAATCTGTCTGGTGCTGTTTGTATTTTTATGGGTGCGGGCAACAACTCCGCGATACCGCTATGACCAGCTGATGCGGCTTGGCTGGAAAATTTTCCTGCCATTCTCGCTGTTATATGTTGTGCTTACGGCCGGCTATCTGGTCGCTACCGGCGCGCTGGCATAGCTTTATGGGAGTGAACAGGTCATGACAATAAAAAAGGGATGCAGATAATGAGCTCAATGGTAAATGCATTGCGGTCATTTTTACTGCTTGAGATGGTTCGGGGGCTGATGCTGACCCTGAAATATTTCTTCAAGCCGAAAGTGAC
This sequence comes from Alphaproteobacteria bacterium, assembly GCA_011524805.1. GTDB lineage: Bacteria > Pseudomonadota > Alphaproteobacteria > Puniceispirillales > Puniceispirillaceae > WTJO01. The sequence continues at coordinate 192 of WTJO01000022.1, read as the reverse complement.
ATTGAACTACCCTTATGAAAAAGGTGTGCTGTCTCCGCGATTTCGGGGTGAACATGCCTTGCGCCGCTATCCGAATGGCGAGGAAAGATGTATTGCATGTAAATTATGCGAGGCTGTCTGTCCGGCGCAGGCCATTACCATCGAAGCAGAGCCGCGTGATGATGGCTCACGCCGCACCACACGTTATGACAT
>WTJO01000259.1 GCA_011524805.1 Alphaproteobacteria bacterium | reverse complement strand
GCACCGCAATCTTGAAACCGCCCTTGAAAGCAAGGTAATTGATCGCACTGCTCTTATTCTTGAAATTTTCGGGGCACGCGCCAACACCCATGCCGGACGGCTTCAAGTTGAACTTGCCGCCCTCAGCTTTCAGCGTTCCAGACTTGTCAGATCATGGACGCATCTTGAGCGGCAGAGAGGCGGCGGCGGATTTCTGGGCGGGCCGGGCGAGCGGCAGATTGAACTGGACAGGCGGATGCTGACAGATCAGGTAAAGCAGATTAAGTCAGAGCTGGCCCATGTAAGCCGTACCAGACATCTGCAACGCCAGAACAGGGCACGGTCTGAAACCCCGACAGTGGCGCTGGTTGGCTATACAAATGCTGGCAAATCCACCCTGTTTAATGCGCTCACACAGGCAGGTGTTTTATCTCAGGATATGCTATTTGCCACGCTAGACCCGACCATGCGCAAACTCACCCTGCCCTCCAGTCGCCAGATAGTACTGGCTGATACTGTCGGCTTTATCAGCGATTTGCCAACCGAACTGATTGAAGCTTTCAAATCAACTCTGGATGAGGTAGTTCTGGCCGACCTTATTCTGCATGTACAGGATATTTCCTCTACTGTGCGGGAAGAAGAAGACAAAGATGTAACCCATGTGCTGGCCAGCCTTGGGCTGGATGAGGATGCGCAGTCACGCATTATCACGGTCTATAACAAGGCTGATCTGGTTGATGATACATATATCGCAGAACAGATGCTGGCTGATGATGCGCTGATTATTTCCGCCGAGACCGGCCAGAATATGGACAGGCTGACAGATGCAATTGAGAGATTTTTTGCTTCTGACGAGCAGATTTTTACCCTGCATCTTGAGCCCGCCCAGTCAGATATATCTGCATGGCTATACCGGCATGCCCAGATATTGAACCAGCATTATGACGAGGCAGGCACGCATCATCTGAAAATCAAGATTGATACTGCATGGACAGCGCGCTTTTCAAAATACTGGCCGGACATTACGCTGACGCCCAGCTGATAACAGCAGATTCTATCGCCGCTGACTCAACAATTTCATTGACCAGCCCGTCAACAAGCACCTCGCCATAAGGTGTCTGCGCAACAAAAATTGCAAATCTGTCAGACCCATAGCTAGGCACATTGATATAGCCAAAAACAGAGCGGTGTTCCGGCTCGCAAATTTGCTGGGAGATTGTCTGAAGCGCTTCCAGACTATCCTCTGACCAGCCAAGCCCGAAACAGACATGATAGCGTTCTTTGCCGCGCCCTTTTACATCCATCTCCACCTGCCAGCTAATCAGAATATCATCATCTGGCTGTGCGGCTCTGATGTCGATAAGCGGCATTGGCGCATCTGCCATCACCTCGTCAAGCCCAACAATGACGCAGGCTGGTTTGTTTGTGCTATCTGTCATGAGGCTCTGCTTTCTAGCATTTCAGGTGCTGGCTTAAAAATTACTGCGCATCTGTTTTGCGATAAAACAGCGCCAGCACACCGGCCAGCAACGCACATGCTGAACTCACACTTAATATATTCTTGATAGAGTCTGCAAATATTGATTTCAGGGTGATGCTAATCTGCTGCTGTGCCTCGGACGGCCAGTCCCCGGATATCGGGATAGCGGCCATCATCTCGCGCATCTGCCACAGATAGGTTTTTGTATCTGCCGGCAGGCTGGTACTATCCAGATATGCCTGTAATGCGCTTGTGAAGCTGCCGCCTATCCAGAAGCTGAATATCGCGATTGCCAGCAACGGGCCAATACGCGAGACAGCATTATTCACGCCACTTGCCAGCCCGTCCCTGCCAGGCCCTGCCGCTGCCATCGCCACTGTTGTCAGAGGCGCTGCAAACAGCCCCACAGATACACCCATCACCATCATGGCCGGCAATACAGATGACCAGTAATGCCCGTCTGTCACGCTAAGCCAGAACAAAGAGACCGCCATCAGCACAGACGATACAAACAATATCAGCCGCGGGCCATATTTCACCACCGCCCTGCCCATCGAGCGCGATATAAGCGCAACTATAATCGATATGGGCAGGGTCGCCGCCCCTGCCTGAAGCGCGGTATATTCATAGGACTGGATATAGAGAAAGCTCAGAAAATACATCGCCGACTGAAAACCAGCAAACAGCACCAATGTCTGAAGCGTAACCAGCAAAAACCGCCTATCTTTCAATAGAAATAACGGCAACATAGGCTGTTTCTGATAGCGCTCAACCACAAAAAACAGCATAAACAGACAGATTCCAGCTGCCAGAAATGCCGCCTCATATGGGCTAAATGCGCCTATTCTACCAGATTCCAGCATCGCATAGGTAATCAGCCCTAGTGATGCGGTAATGGTAAGCGAGCCCAGCTTGTCAAGCGGCTGTCCCACTGGCGGCTCAAAGGGCGGACGCGGCAGAATTGCCAGCAGGCCAAGCATAATCAGACAAATGGGAATATTTAGCAAAAACACCATATGCCATGAAACATAATCCACCGCCAGTCCGCCCACAAGCGGGCCAAGCGGGATGGTAAGCGCCACTACAGACGACCATTTTCCAATAGCCTCGCCTCTATCTTCTGGCGGGAAAGACGCATTAATCAGCGCCAGAGTGGCTGGTATCATCAGGGCGGCGGCTATCCCCTGAAAGGCGCGGAACAGAATAAGCATTTCAGCAGAGCTTGATAAGGCACAGCCAAGCGAGGTAATGCCAAAGGCTGCCACCCCCCATCTCAGCGGTTTGCGCCTGCCCATAGAATCGCCAAGTGCGCCCCCTGCCATCATCAGCGCGGCCAGAAAAAGCAGATAAATCTCAAGCACCCAGTGAATATCTGTGGCAGAGGCGTTTAGCGAACTCTGGATAAACGGCAATGCCACATTCAGCGCAGTAGCATCAATAAACCCCATCGATGTGCCAAGCGAGGCAATGATGATAGTGATTTTACGATGGGCAGGGCTGAACTCGGTCATATGTTTCTATGCAGAAATTGATGCATTATCCCTAGCTGGCAATAAAATCTGCGATGGCGGTGCCACATTGTGCCGTGCTGGCAGTGCCGCCAAGATCAGGGGTGCGCAATGTCTCATCTGCTAGCGCATCACAAATTGCCCGCACAATATCGTCTGCTGCCTCATTATGTCCGAAATGCTCAAGCATCATTGCCCCTGCCCATATCTGGCCAATCGGGTTCGCAATGCCCTTGCCCGCAATATCGGGGGCTGAGCCATGCACAGGCTCAAACAGAGACGGGAAATCGCCTTCAGGATTAATATTGCCAGATGGTGCAATGCCGATGGTGCCAGTACAGGCAGGCCCCAGATCGGACAGAATATCGCCAAACAGATTAGAGCCGACAACCACATCAAATTTATCAGGGTTCAGCACAAAATGTGCCGCCAGTATATCAATATGATATTTATCCACCTTTATGTCCGGATAGTGTTTATGCATCTCTTCTACACGCTCATCCCAATAGGGCATGGAAATTGAAATGCCATTTGACTTTGTTGCCGAGGTGAGATGGCGTTCAGGCCGCTTTTGTGCCAGCTCAAACGCATATTTCAAGATTCTGTCAACGCCAGTGCGGGTCATCACCGTTTCCTGAACCACAAATTCCCTGTCGGTGCCTTCAAACATGCGCCCGCCCACCGAGCTATATTCACCTTCGGTATTTTCGCGCACAATCAGAAAATCAATCTCGCCCGGCTCGCGTCCTGCCAGTGGCGCGGGCACGCCCGGCATTAATTTTACTGGCCGCAAATTCACATATTGATCAAACTCGCGCCTGAATTTCAGCAATGAACCCCATAATGAGACATGGTCGGCTATTTTATCAGGCCAGCCCACCGCCCCGAAATAAATGGCATCATGGGCTTGCAGGCTCTGCTTCCAGTCATCTGGCAACATCTGGCCGTGGCGCTCATAATAGGCATAGGATGAGAAGGGATAGTCGGTAAATTCAAGATTAATGCCGAATTTCCGGCCGGCGGCCTGAAGCGATTTCACCCCTTCGGGCATGACTTCCGTGCCGATGCCATCGCCTGCAATTACCGCGATTGAATACTGATTTTTCAACATTATGCCCCCTCCTCACCAGTGATGACCCCACCATACAAATATTGAGAATATTGCGCAAATAAATTGGCTTTGGGGGATGATGTGGGGGATAGGATTTTGTGAGCAGACCAAGGAATCTGGTTTGACTTTTTTATGCTAGTTTTAGTAAAATCAGACTTACTAATTATCTATTTTTGATTGATTTTCAAGTTAGGCTTAGGAAATGACAACAGATTTAACACCAATGCAAGAGATAGTCTTGCCATACGGCATATTACCGCCCCCTCCCCCCTCAAATTATGCGTATCTGCATATATTTTGGCAGGCAGACACTGTTCATCTGGTTGCGTTTTTTCTGCTATCATGGTTTTGTGGACATAACATCAACAGCCCAGCCATAGACAGACAGACGCAAGGTGAGAGATATGCAGAATGTGATGGACGAGACCAACAGAGGATTTATGGACAGGCGCGCGGCCAATCATATACCGCTTACGCCGCTATCTTTCATTGCCCGCATTGCCGCTATCTATCCTGACCGCGAGGCGGTTGTCTATCACGACAGGCGCTATAGCTGGCAGCAGACCTATGAGCGTTGCGTGAAGCTGGCTGATGCGCTTATCAAGGCAGGGCTGAAAAAAGGCGAGGTGGTTACCATCATGTGCCCGAATACGCCGGAAATGGTCGAGGCGCATTTTGGCGTGGCGATGGCGGGCGGCGTGCTGAACACCATGAATACCAGACTGGATACAGACACGATCAGCTATATTCTGGATCATGCAGAGACCAGATTTCTGCTGACCGACACTGCCTTTTCAGACCAGATGGCAAAGGCGCTTGCACAGGCAGACAATAACCAGATAACCGTCATTGATATTATTGACAAGTTTGACGAAGAGTCCCGCGATGGCGCGCGGCTTGGCGCACTGGATTACGAAGCCTTTATCGCCACAGGCAGTGCCGATTATGACTGGCAGATGCCAGAGGATGAATGGGATGCGATGGCGCTGAACTATACCTCCGGCACCTCTGGCAAGCCAAAGGGCGTGGTCTATCATCACCGTGGCGCCTATCTGATGGCGATGGGCACTATCCCTGACTGGGGTCTGCCGCGCCATCCGCGCTATCTGTATATCGTGCCGCTATTTCACTGTAATGGCTGGGGGCATGCATGGATGATGGCGATTGTGGCAGGCACCATTATCTGCTGCCGCAAAATCGCGGCCGATAATATTTTCAATCTGATTAAGGCACATAAGGTCACCCATTTTGGCGGTGCGCCGATTGTGCTGTCTTTGCTGGTCAACGCCCCAGAAGAGGTGCGCTTCACCCCTGACTGGCCTGTGCAGGTCATGACCGCAGGCGCACCCCCGCCAGCCGCCATTCTGGAAAAGGTAGAGGCGATGGGGCTGACTGTCACGCAAGTTTATGGGCTGACAGAAACCTATGGACATCTCAGCCATTGCGCATGGAACGAGGACTGGGACGGGCTAGATTTCACAGAACAGGCACGCATCAAGGCGCGGCAGGGCGTGAATATGGCGCATACCGAAGCTATTCAGGTGCTTGATCAGGAAACATCCGAGCATGTGCCGTGGGATGGCGAGACAATGGGTGAGGTGATGTTCAGGTCTAACTGTATCATGAAAGGCTATCACAAAAATCCGGACGCGACCGAAGAGGCCTTGGGCGAAGGCTATTTCAAATCTGGCGATCTGGCAGTATGCCATCCGAACGGCTATATCGAAATTAAGGACAGGCTGAAAGATATTATCATTTCTGGCGGCGAGAATATCTCGTCTGTCGAGGTAGAGGGCGTGCTTTACCGCTTCCCCGGTGTGGCCTTTGCGGCCGTGGTTGCCAAGCCAGATGAAAAATGGGGCGAAACGCCTTGCGCCTTTCTTGAGATGAAAGCTGGCGAGACAGCCACTCAGGAAGAGGTTATCGCCTTTTGCCGAGAGCATCTGGCAGGCTTCAAATGCCCCAAAACAGTGATGTTCACCGAAATCCCCAAAACATCTACTGGCAAATTGCAGAAATTCAAACTGCGCGCCCTGCTAGACAGCTAGTCTATCTGCCCGCAACATAAAAAAAGAGCGTTAAAATGGAACAGTTTCAGATTGCCACCATTCCGGGTGACGGCATTGGCGTTGAAGTAACACAAGCCACCTTTGCGATTATTGAGGCAGCCAGACAGAAAACAGGCGGCTTTTCGCTGAAGCAGGATATTATCCACGCAGGTGCTGCCTATTATCGTGACACGGGACAGGACATTGAAGCAGATGGTGAAGACCGCGCGGGCGCAGCAGATGCTATCTATCTTGGTGCAATTGGCCTGCCGTCTATCCGCGCAAAAGATAATACCGAAATCTCCCCGCACCTTAGACTGAGAGAAAAATTTGAGCTATATGCAGGGGTGCGGCCGGTAAAGGCCTATGACGGCGCGCCCATGATGCTGGCTGACCCGCGCGCGGCAGAACTGGATATGGTGATTATCAGAGAATGTACCGAAGGGCTGTTCTATACCGCCGCCGTGCATAACAGAAGCCCGAAAACAAATGCAGATGAAGCCAGAGAGACCTTGCGTATTACCCGTTCAGTCTCTGAACGGC